>JAZQHH010000138.1:0-8907 GCA_045540495.1 Faecousia sp. | reverse complement strand
ATACAATCGTCCCTCAAAATTCAATGTCATACCGGGTGCCGTCAGCGAACAGCACGCCATCGGTCAGCTTGATTTTCAGCAGGCAGGTATTGGGGTCTGCTTCATTGGTGTGGCCGTTACCGTACCAGGCCGCAAAGGCCGCACGGAGAATATCCATGATAACCTCGTTTTCCGGGAGTAACACATGTCCCAGATTATCGCCCACACCATGTGCGGTGAACCATTCTCCGGAAACAGCGACGACCGGATTCTTGGCAATCTGTTGCATCTTGCCAGACAAAGAATACGTCACCACATAAAAGGCACCATCGATGTACACCGCATCCACAGTGCGTACATGAGGGATACCACCGTCCACAGTCGCAAGCGCAATCAGAGAATCCTTACCGAAGCGGTCGGTGAGAATCGTATTGGTTTCTTTATTGTGCTTCATCGGGCAGCTCCTTTTCATAGAATGTTGTTGTGGTTTCTACTACCATGATACGGCTTTTAGCGCCATATGTCAACGAAAATGCAAGCGGATAATAAACCACAGCTTCCCTCAAACCTTGATCCTGGCCACCTTGCCCCAGGGAGGATCAACTTTGTCATTGTTAATGAGCCACAGCACGGGGATGACTTTTGCCAGCTGCTCTTGTGGGAAGGGGGCGTAGCCGTCGGTGAGGATGATGATACAGGCCGGAGGGTCATCCGCCATATGCTTATGGACGTACTCAAATATGATCTGGAAATCCGTTCCGCCGCCACCGGCAGGGCGGATTTTCAGCAGCTCCTCCACGCTCTCAAAGGGCACCGGCTCATAAATGGCCGCATCAAAGAATCCCAGCCAGCCCTTCAAATTGCCGTCAAACTGGTCGATGGCCCCCTTCACCTCGGAATAGGCGGCGGTCATCATTTCATCGGAAATGGAGCCGGAGGTATCGATCATAAACAAAATGTCGCTGACCTGATTGCTTTCGCCCCATTCGTTGAAATCCGGCAGGAAGAAGGGGGAATCCAGGAAACGCCGGTCCGGCGGCGAGAAGGAATAGTCGTTGATTTCCAGCTGGACAAACGCGTTGAGAATGGCCCGCCAGTCGGTCTGGGGCTCTTTCAATTCATCCAGCATCCGCTGGGCAAAGGCCGGCAGAAGGCCTCTGGAATTGGAAGGGTCGCGAATTTTGACAGCTTCGCAGGTTTCCGCCAGTTGTTTGACCCACACATCCCGCAGGGTGTCATCCTCCTCCAGCATCCCCCATTGGGTATGGTCATCCCAACTTGCCTCCTGCGCCGGCTTTCCCTGCCTTTTCTCTGCACGGCCCATCGCACTGCCGCCGGAGCCGTTACCGCTGCCGGAGCCCTTAAGTGGATTTCCCGTAACCGGCGGCAGCATTTCATAGACCTGCTCGGCGGTGTACTCGTAGCCCTCCTTGCCATCGGGGGCGATGTGCATACTTTCGCCCCACTGTTTCAGGGTGATACTGCGGATATCCATTTTGTTTTCCAACAAAATGTTGGAATTTACAACGATATCACAAGCAATATTAAACCGCTCCGGCTGACGGTCGCCATTTCGCAGACAGTGCTGCAGCACCACATGGAGGATCTCATGCATCATCACATAATCCAGTTCACTATCGGAGAGGCTCTCCAGAAAATCCGGGTTAAATTCGATCCGCACCCCATCGGTACAGGCGGTTTCACAATCGTCGGACAGGCTGAAAACCATGTGCATCAGCAGCAGACCATAAAACCCGTGGTTATTCAGCAGACGCATCCGGGAAAGGAGCAGGCGTTTGACAAATCCTCTTTTCTTCTCCTCAGACAGTTCCATTGATCAATCTCCCCTTGGCGGACAGCCATCGGGAAAACTCCGGAATACCCAACAGCTTTTCCCTGTAACCCTCTTCAATATACAGATAGTCCTTCAGCAGCATGGCAGAAAAGTCCGGGGGCAGGCCGTCGGCGTAACGAATGGAATTGGCGATGCGATGCAGCTGCGTCCGGTGGTCGGCGGCGTAAGCCGTCATGGCGGCGCACAGGGCGTACATGGCATCCGTCCCTCTGGGCAGTCCGGGCATCTTGCCATCAAAAATGTCCTCTACTGTCGGCAGTTCGTGGTAGACCTTCGCCCAGGTTCTGAATTCAATGGCAACGCCCATGCCCACCAGGCCCGCAATCATGGAATACATCTTGTCCACATCGTCGCTGACGTGGTTCAGGAGATTGCTGACCATCTCCCAGGAACGGGGCGTGGCGAAAGCCAGATCCTCCGAAGCAGCGTCGAATTTCATCAGATACTGCTGCCGGAAAGACAAAAAGCCCACCACCTTGGGGTTCACCCCACTTCGGATAGCCCATGCCTTCCAGGATTGGAAACTGCCCTCCACCTCGATATGCAGCAAGCGGTTCGCCAACGCCTTGGGCATTTTGAAGGCCACGGATTTGTCCGTGGTGCGGTTGCCGGCGGCGATAACGATGCAATTTTCCGGCAGGCGGTGTTCTCCCACCACTCTGTCCAGGGTAATTTGGTAGGCCGCCGCCTGTACCGATTGGGGTGCGGCGGATATTTCGTCCAAAAACAGAATATTCACCACATCCTCGCTTTCGTCCATCTGAAAAATCTGGGGCTTCAGCCACACCGCCAGGGTTTTGTCTGCGTTGGCAGTGGGAATTCCCCGCAGGTCGATGGGGTTGAACAGCAGCAGCCGCACATCGGTAACGTGGGCCTTTCTCCCGGTGCGGTCAGCAATTTTCTTCGCAATTTGGCGCACCGCCTGGGATTTACCCACGCCGGGCGGGCCCCACAGCATCACCGAGGGCAGCAGCTTCAGGGGCTGGTCATGCTCGATGACACCGCAATAGGCGTCGGACAGGGTATCCACCATCCGGTTGATATTCATTTGGGGGATGTTGCTCAGTTTGATATCGCTCATGCTTTATCCACTCCTAACTTCTTGTCCAGCCGTGCCAGCTTTTCCTTGCAGGCGGCGATTTTATCGGAATAATCTTCCTTCTTCTGCAATTCCACCCCCAGAGCCACCTGCCGCTGCTCCGTTTCCAGCAGATTCTTTTCCAGCTTTTTCTGATGGTTCGGCAGGCCCTCCAGCACATTATCCAGCCGGATCAGATATCCCTTTTCCGCATCGCCCAGCTCCACATAGTACCGCCCCAGCCGTTGCAGCCACAAATAGGGCTTTTCCCTGGTCATTTTGGACGGCAAAATCACATCAAAGCCCTGATACTGCATGAGATGGGTTTCCCTGGTTGCCAGTTCATTTCCTGCAACGGCATCGAAGAGGGTTTTGCGAATCTGGCGGCGGGTATCCTTGTCCTGGAGGGCAAAATGGGTCGCCACATACTCGTTGTCCAGCTGACAATTTTCGATAAACCGCCGCTGACGGCACATCTTCTGGGGCAGCTCCGACAGCTCCTTTTCCAGCGCAATGTGGTTTTCCACCGCTTTTTTCTGGAGGGTCAGCAGGCGGCTCAGCTCATTGGCCGTTTCCACACGGGTCTTGACCAGCGGATTGCCCACCGCCAGAGCCTTGACCTCGGCGTAATTCAGCACCGTGTCCTCGATATCCGAGCCGCTGCGCTCCTCCAGGGAGCCAGACAGCAGGCCCACAATGAACCGCTGCTTGGTCTCCAACAGCTGCCAGGAATAGGCATCAAAGCTGCCCTCGGTGATGTAACGGAAAATTTGCACCTTCTGATTCTCGTTGCCCTGCCGCAGGATGCGGCCTTCCCGTTGGGTCATATCCGCCGGCCGCCAGGGTACATCCAGATGATGAATGGCCACCAGCTTGTCCTGCACATTCACGCCCAGGCCCAGCTTGAAGGTGGAGCCCATCAGAATCCGCACCCGACCGGCACGAACCTGGGAAAACAATGTCTGCCGCCGCTTCTCCGTATCCGCATCATGGATATAGGCGATCTGCTCCGGAGGGATGCCGGCACGCTCCAGCAAGGAACGAACTTCATCATAGATATTGAAGCCCTTTTTCGGGGTGGAGCTGTCGCAGAAAATCAGCTGGGCACTGTTTTGCTGGGCGGTTTTGTGGTAGATATCCGCCACATTCTCCGCGCATCGGGCCACCTTGGATTGATAAGTAAAGACGGCACTGGGCTCCACCAGCCGCAGATCCAGAGCGGCTTTTCGCCCGTCGGTGGTGATTTTCAGCATATTGTCCACCGTGCGGTTCACCAGACCCTTGCGCACATCCTCGGCACGGTTGGAGATGGTTTTCAGATATGCGTCAAATTCCGGCGTTTTGCCAATCAGCGCATCGCTGTAGCCATCGGTTTCCGGCACACCATCGCTGACATCCACCTGATGAAAATCCGCCACAGATGCCAATAGCGTCGTCAGTTCCGGAAGGTTGTGGAACTTGGCAAACCGGGTGGCCAGGCGGTAGCTGCTGGTGTCCACATCGATCTCAAACTCCGTCACCTGCTCCGCAAACATCCCCACCCAGCTGTCAAAGTTTTGCAGATCCAGCATGGCAAGCTCGCCGTTTTGCAGATATTTCTGCATGATGAACGCATCGGTGATGGAATTGGTAATGGGCGTGCCGGTGGCCATAACCACCCCGCCACCGCCATTGTTTTTCTGGATCAACCGCACCTTGTCCATCATGTCCTGACACTTTTGCGATCCCCCGGCGCTGATACCCAACACCTTGTTGATTTTGGTGTCCAGCGGTACATTTTTGAAATTGTGCGCCTCGTCCACAAACAGCCGGGTAATGCCCAATTCGTCAAAATACACCGGCGCATCCTCCTTCAGGACCTTGGTGATGGCCTTGAACAGGGCATCGTCGATGGATTTCGCCCGTTTACGCAGGCGGCCGGTGGCTGTTTTCCGGTCTGTCAGCCGCTGCTTGATTTCATCCCGCAGCTGCTCCAGCTCCCGGATGCAGTGTTCCTGGGACAGGCTGATCTGCTCAAAACAGCTGTACGCCATGATGATGCCGTCATATTCGTTGTCACGGATGGCTTCCAGCATTTTGTCCCGCTTGGCAGGGGTGAACACCTTCGGCTCCACGCACAGCAGCTTCGCCTGGGGGTACAATTTCAGAAATATGCTTTTCCATTGCCCCACCAAATCGTTGGGCACCACATACAGATTTTTCTGCGACAGCCCCATGCGCCGCAGCTCCATACCGGCGGCAATCATGATGAAAGTCTTGCCGCTGCCCACATCGTGGGCCAAAAGGGTGTTGGGCGAAAACAAAATCCGCGCCACCGCATTCTTTTGATAGGGGTACAGCTCCACCTCCGGCGACATGGCGGGAAATTGCAGGAACGAGCCGTCAAAATGCCGCTTACGAACACAGCCAAAATGGTTCTCAAAAATCATTTCCAGGCGATTTTTCCGTTCCGAATCCTTCCAGACCCACTTCCGAAATTCCTTAATCAGCTTCTGCTGTTTTTCCAGCGCCGCCACGGTTTCCGACTGATTGATGACCCGCTTTTTGCCGGATTTATTGGTGTTGCAAACCACCTCATCGGTGACGCAGACAGTTTTCATGTTCAATGTGCGCTCCAGAATGTACAGCGCCGTCAGCCGCTCGGTGCCATAGGTGGAGCGGGCCGCCACCCGTTCCTTATAAAAGGATTTGTTGGCGATTTCCCATGTGCCGGTGAGGGCATCGTGGGCGGTCCAGGCATAGCTGTCGCTCGGGAGCTTCAGGATGTGCCGGATAAAGTCATCGATGATATCCGTGGGTACCCAGGGAGAGCCCAGTGTGATATAGATTTCATCGGAAGACAGCGCGGGGGGCAGAACGGCCTCGATGGCCCTCACATTGTCCGCAAAGTAGCCCTTGTATTGCTTGTCCGCCTCCTTGGCCGCTTTCCACTTGCTGACCATGTTGCCGGACAGGTATTCCTCCGCCGTTTCCCATCCCTTGTAAAAGCACTCCTCCCAGGTTTCGGGGTTCTGATAGATGGCACCCTTCAGAGTGCCGATGATGGTTTTCAAATCCTGCCCGGTGATGGCGGAAATGTATTCGATATCCACCTTGCCCAGATTGGAAAGGGACAGGATCAGGCCATCGGAAATGCTGTCGGCGTGAATGCCCTCGGCGCGCGCATCCCCGGCGAACAGGTTTTCCCAGTCCATGGGCAAATCCATGGAGGTCACCTGCCGGATATGCTCCTCCTTGGCCTGCTGTTGGCGATGGGCCTCCTGGGCCTCCCGGCGGCGGGCCTCCTTTTCCCGTCTTTGGACATTGCATTTTGCCTTTTTCAATTTCTCAATCGCCGCCGCAATATCCGACGCGGTGCCGCTGGTTTCCAGGGTTTCCACCAAATCATCAAACAGCGTCACCTGCACCATTTCCGCCGCCTGCTCACTAAATTTGCCCACACATACCCCTCCATTTCACGGTTTTTCTCTATTGTACAGCACGATATGTCCAATAAACTCCCCACATTCCGCTTCTATATCACAATCGGGGACCTCTAAAAACTGTTTTTCGAGCGGGCGGTGGATATTTTGTCGCAAATTGAAGTCACGAAAACACCAGGAATACTGGATGTATTTCGGTGTTTTCGGGGCGAAAAGTTGCGGCGAAAGATACGCCGCTTCGCCGAAAAGGAGTTTTTAGAGGTTCCAATCATACCATCTTCCATGGGGCAATTTCGGGACATAAAAATCCACGCACACTTCCGTACGCGTGGATTTGGAGAAACGCTTTCGTTTTGAGCGACTTCCGCCAGCTTTTGCCAGACCTTGACCACCATGGCTGGATATGGCTGTGATTGATGTTACTTCCGATTGACGGCTGCTCACTTTTCTGCTACAATACCTCCACATCAATTAAGGAGGTAACACCATGGAAAAATTCATCCCCTATGAGAAGCTTTCCAAAAAGGAAAAGCGCAAAATGGACTTAGCCAAGCGGCAGACCTGGGGAGAGCTGAACCCCGTCACCCGCAAACCCCAGAACAGCAAAGCCTATAACCGCAAACGGACGCAGGAGTGGAGGAAAGAGCTTCCAAACCTGCGTCCTTATTTATCTGCGCTTGCTTTCCAGCCATTTTTCCAATGGTTTGCGGATAGGTGGGGATATATTGGGGGGAATCTCATCCAAAGCATAGAAGCACAAATCTTCCACTTCTCCCACCTGGCATCTTAACGTACCACTGTACTTTCTGCACACATACACAATATCCACGTTGGACACCTCATCACCGTTGGGATAGACATAGTGGCAGTCCTTCCCGGAGAATACGCCAAACAGTTCCAGTTCTTCCGCAATCAGCCCGGTTTCCTCCTGCAATTCTCGTTTGGCGGCATCTTCCACCACCTCATCCAAATCCACAGAGCCGCCGGCATAGCCCCAGCAGTGGTTATCGCTTCGCAGTTGGAGCAAAATCCGCCCTTGTGCATCCTCCACGATTACGCTGGCACCAACCTGCAATAACGGAAGATGGCCCACGATTTTCCGCAAATTCATGATATATCCAGACATAGCTTTACCCCCTTTTTCTAATGATACCACGCAAAATAATCCATTGCAACAATGCTGTGCAAAGAGTATAATGAATACAGAAAGGTCGGTGTTTTTGATGAAAGCCTTAACGTACATCGAACAGGGCAAGTTTGCTCTGCTGGAAAAGCCAAAGCCGGTGATTGTGGATGACCGGGATGCCATTGTGCGGGTGACTTTGGGGAGTATTTGCACCAGCGATCTGCACATCAAGCACGGCTCGGTGCCCAGGGCGATTCCCGGCATCACGGTGGGCCATGAGATGGTTGGCGTTGTGGAGGCGGTAGGTGCCGCTGTGACCAGCGTCAAGCCCGGCGACCGGGTGACGGTGAATGTGGAAACCTTCTGCGGCGAGTGCTTTTTCTGTCAGCACGGCTATGTGAACAACTGCACCGACCCCAATGGCGGTTGGGCACTGGGGTGCCGCATTGATGGCGGACAGGCGGAGTTCGTCCGTGTTCCCTACGCCGACCAAGGCTTGAACAAAATCCCCGACAGCGTTTCCGATGAGCAGGCGTTGTTCGTGGGCGACGTGCTGGCCACGGGCTTCTGGGCGGCACGAATCAGCGAAATCACGGAAGACGATACTGTCCTCATCATCGGTGCAGGCCCTACTGGACTTTGCACCCTGATGTGCGTGTTGCTGAAAAATCCCAAGCGGATCATCGTCTGCGAGAAGGATCCGGCACGGATCGGTTTCGTCCGGGAGCATTACCCTGATGTGCTGGTCTGTGAGCCGGAAAACTGCAAGGAATTTGTCCTCGCCCATTCCGATCATGGCGGTGCGGATGTGGTGCTGGAGGTAGCCGGTGCGCCCGATACCTTCCAGCTGGCGTGGAAATGCGCCCGGCCCAATGCCATCGTCACGGTGGTCGCTCTGTACGATGCATCCCAGATTCTTCCCCTGCCGGAAATGTACGGCAAGAACCTGACCTTCAAAACCGGTGGCGTGGACGGCTGTGATTGTGCCGAAATCCTCTCCCTCATCGAGCAAGGCAAAATCGACACCACCCCCCTCATCACCCACCGGTTCCCCTTAAGAGATATCGAAGAAGCCTACCACCTCTTCGAAAACAAACTGGACGGGGTTATCAAGATTGCGATTGAGCCATAAACCCTTATCTCTACCGAGGTGCCGTATGCCTCCGCGAGGTGGTTTTGGAAAATCCTGTTTGAAACCATGTATCCCGAACTTCCAGGAAGGAATAACATCCGGCGTGTCGATAACGCGGTAAATGATTGTTTAGCGCACTAAGATCAAGCTGTCATTGCGAGGAGCGAAGCGAGGTGGCAATCTCCCGGTATCATCTACGATAAGGAAAAAGTTCGATGAACGTACAATGTAGAATGGGATTATCCATAGATTTTGGTGCGAATTAGGACCAAAGTTGTACCAGGAGATTGCCACGGCCTGCGGCCTCGCAATGAC
>JAZQHH010000137.1:0-8977 GCA_045540495.1 Faecousia sp. | reverse complement strand
ACAACTTTGGTCCTAATTCGCACCAAAATCTATGGATAATCCCATTCTACATTGTACGTTCATCGAACTTTTTCCTTATCGTAGATGATACCGGGAGATTGCCACGGCCCTTCGGGCCTCGCAATGACAGCATAATCTTAGTACGCTAAACAATCATTTACACCCATAAGGACCATTTTTTGACAGGCTGAAAGCCCATTCCCGATCTGGGGAATGGGCTTTTTTCGTCGGTTTGGGAGCTGTTTTCGCTGTCGGTCTCCGGGCGCCGGGGGGATTTGGTATAGTAACACCGAAAAAAGGCGCTCCCAGGCGGAGGGCCGTGCCGGTAATTTCCGGTGGATTATCCGGGCACCCCCTTCCGGTGGTGCCCCATGGTTGACAGGAGGATTTTATGAAAAGAATGAGAAGATTGTTTGGTGTGGCGGTCATCGCCGCACTGCTTTGCTGCTGCCTCGGCCTGGGGGCCGGTCAGGCTTTGGCGGCAGAGGCAGAGCCTGCCTTTGTGGTGGGCAGCGGCTCCGGTGGGCCCGGGGAGGATGTTTCGGTGACCATCGATATTTCCAATAATCCCGGCATTTGCACCTGCTATATCCAGGTCCACTACGACAGCGGGCTGACCCTGAAGTCCGTCACCGACGGCGGTCTGCTGGTGGGGCCTCTGTTTGGCGGCGACAAAACCGCCAATCCCTACACCCTGTCCTGGGACGACAGCGCCAACTTTGAGGGCAACAACTTCGCCAATGGCACCCTGGTCACCCTGACCTTCACCGTTGATGAAAATGCCGCCCCCGGGGAATATGCCGTCTGGGTCACCTGCGACAAGGCGGATATTTATAATCTGGATCTGGAAGAATTCCAGTTCGCCACGGTGGCCGGCAAGGTCACCGTCACCGGCGGTGCTTGCAGCCATACATATACCAATTACGTCAGCAACGGCGACGCCACCTGCGGCAAGGATGGCACCAAGACCGCCCAGTGTGACAACGGCTGCGGTGCCTCGGACACCAAGACCGACAAGGGCTCCGCTCTGAGCCACAGCTACACCAACTATGTCAGCAATGGCGATGCCACCTGCGGCAAGGACGGAACCAAGACCGCCCAGTGTGATAACGGCTGCGGCACTTCTGATACAAAGACCGACAAGGGCTCCGCGCTGAGCCACAGCTACACCAACTACGTCAGCAATGGCGATGGTTCCTGCGACAAGGCCGGGACGGAGACTGCCCACTGTGACCATGGCTGCGGCGCCACGGACATTCGGGAAAATGCCGCGCTGGGCCACAGCTATACCAACTATGTCAGCAATGGCGACGCCACCTGCGGCAAGGACGGCACCAAGACTGCCCAGTGTGATAACGGCTGCGGCACTTCTGATACAAAGACCGACAAGGGCTCCGCTCTGAGCCACAGTTACACCAACTACGTCAGCAACGGCGACGCCGCCTGCGGTAAGGACGGCACCGAGACCGCCCAGTGCGACCGGGGCTGCGGACAGACAGATATCCGCACTGCCGCCGGCACAGCGCTTGACCATAGTTACGGACAGTGGACCCTGGTGAAAAAGGCCACCTGTGGGGAAGAGGGTCAGCAGCGCCGCATCTGCACCCGGGAGGGCTGTGCCGATGAACAGACCCGGCAGATCCCGGCGGTGGTCTGCCAGATCACCGGTCTGGAGGACGGCGTGTGGACCCTGGGCAGCCAGCAGACTGTCAGCGTCAGCATCACCGGCGATTATGGCGCACCGGAGTCCATTGAGCTGGATGGGGTGCCCTGTAAGGAGGCGGTTTTTGGACCGGAGCAGATGAATGCACTGGCCCCCGGGGCCCATACCCTGACCATCCGCTATGAACTGTGCGAGGCGGTAATCGAGCTGGAGGTGGCACAGACTCCCGCCACAGAGCCCGGTGACGACGGCGAATCGATCCCCACCACCGGCGATGCGAAAGTGCTGCTGTGGGTGCTGATGGCTGCTGCCGCGGCGGCCTGGGTGGCGGTTCTTCGAAATAAACAGGGCTGGGTGAAAGCATAAGCACGTAAACATCCATGGGCACCTCTCAAAACTTCTTTTCGGCGAAAATCGGTTTTGGAGGTGCCCCGAACCTTTTTGTGGGAGGATTGTATATGAAAGCATTCAAAAAATGCATATCGGTGTTTTTGGTACTGGCCCTGCTCGTTGGGCTGCTGCCGATGATGGAGCTGGATATCAGCGCCGCCATGGACCGGGAGAATTTCGCCAAGGTCTCGGCGGGCCAGACACTGCAGATCACCACCCAAAGCGGCTCCAGCTATGCCCGGACCAATCTGATCTTCAGCAGCATAGGCGATTCGATGGGCTATCTGACCGTCTACGACAAGGATGACAACATGACGGAGCAGGTCCGGTTCTGCGGAAATCTGTTTAAGGATATGACCATGCTGAGCGGCGGTGTCCGGGTCGTGGTGGATGTCATTGTGGGCGGTGTGTCGGTGGACGGCAATTATATGTTCGTGAACCGGCCGGTGTCGGAGATCCGTACCAACGATTTGGCACCGGAATTTATGGTGAAAACCAACATCACCAAGGCCTATCTGACCGTTGGCGAAAGCCTGGATTTCTACATCAGCCAGGCGGATACCAGATATTTTGTGGAGCAGGCCGCGGACTACACCTCCGGTAACTACATCAATGGCTTCTATACCCAGGATCGTTCCGTGGCCATTGTGGATAAGGAAGGCAAGATCACCGCCAAGGGCCCCGGCGAGACGGAGATCGTAATGGCCTATAAATTCGGCTTCTCGGAAACGGAGTATCTGCTGTTCTCCCACAGCTGCACCATCGATGTAATCGGCGACTATGGCGTGGCAGAGGCTTATAAAAATTATTACGCCGCCGGAAACGACAAGTATTTCAATGTCGTGGCCATGAACGATGGCGAAAAACGCAGCACCGGCTTCGATATTCAGGTGGGGGATACCCTTTACAACACCGGCAACACCTACGAAAAGCTGATTACCTTCCCGGCTGAATACACCGCAGATGTGGTGATCTCCAAGGAGGGCTATGTTCCCTGTACCCTGAAAAATGAGCATATTTCCTCCTACAATTGGGTGACGCTGTACCCGGAAAACGATGGTAAACCCATCATCCAGTCGGTGCTGGGCCGTTCCGCTGAAAGCGACGAGTGGCACAATCTGAAGGTCCGCTCCCTCAATGCCTTCGAGGAATCCGGGGAGGAATTTGTCATCGATGTGACGGTGGACTGGCGGGATGAAATGCGCAATGAGATCTGGCTCCAGTGTGGGGACAGGGTCATTCCTGTGGTGGACGGCTCCACTGGCCCGGTGGCACTGGGCCTGATCCTGCCCAACAGCGGAGAGCGGATGTATGTCTGCGCCCGATCCGCCAGCGGTATGGTGGTAAAGAGCCAGATTCTGGTAAACGTTCTTTCCCCTGAGAAGATTGCCCGGCTGGATTTCGGTGACAGCGGCGGCCTGGAGGCCACCTACACCGGCGGCGCCGATTGCCTTCATGGGCTGCCATTCTCCATGAAGCTCAGCGGCAACATCCCCTTTGAGTACACTGTGGATCAAAACGGCAAGGTGAAGGGCACCCTGGGTGTCAAGATCGGACTGGGGGAGAACAAATATACCTATTATGAAGATATCAAAGGCACCATTCTGACCACCAAAAGCTTTGGCTCCGAAAGCCAGACCAGAGCCAGAAACAAGGAGGTTCTGGAGCTGTACAACCGGCTGGAGAAAAGTGGCGCTACCATCAGCAAAACCCAGGCCCAGTTCGCGGTGAACGGCGATGTCAGTTTCCTGGGCTATGTGGAGGGCAAGCTGGTGGAGGGGAAGCTGCAGGTGGAGGAAATGGGTGTCCTCTGCGTGGTTTCTGCCGGTGCCGAATTGAGCCGGCAGTCCATCGCCTTCTCGGTGCCCTACTACTGGACCCTGGGCATTAAGGCGGAATTGGAAGTGCCGATTCAGGGTCTGCAGCGGGGCGAGGACGGCAAATTCCAGGTAACCATTCCCCAGATCACCATGCGGGTATCCCTGGATGCGGGACTGTACCTGGGCACCAAGCTGACCCATGATTTTGTCCGGCTGGGCGTGAAGATGAGCGCCTCTTTGTCGGTGACGCTGCCGCCAAAGGGTGGCCAGATGTCCGATAGTGTTTGGACCATCAACGCCAGCTTCGCCCCCGTTACGGAGCTGGGGCAATTTGAGCATACCGACAGCGCCTGGGAGACGGTGGTGGATTGGCAGATCTATCCCTATGAGGATGCCGAAGTTTCGGGACCCTTTACCTCCCTGACGGATGCTTCCAACTATACGATGATCCCCCGCTCCGCCGCCATGGCGGCCATGACCTTCGGCCAGCGGGAGACGCAGTGGGATGGGGAGCATCTGCTGTCCATGGAAACCGTGGCCGCCAACTCCTATCAGAACGGCGCACCCCAGATTGTCCATTTGGAGGACCGGGACCTGATGGTCTGGCTGGTGGACGACACCACCCGGGCCCCGGAGAACCGCACCTGCCTGTACTATGCGGTGTATGACCAGGCGGCAGAGACCTGGAGTACCCCCGCAGCGGTGCTGGATGACGGCAAGATGGACTGCGATCCGGTGCTGCAGTGCATCGGCGGCAAGGCTTATCTGGCCTGGAGCAAGGCCTCTGAGACCTTCGGCGAAGGGGTTACCATGACCGAAACCGCCCGGAAGCTGGATATTTACTACGCCGGATTTGACCCTGTGACCAACACCTTCACCCAGCCCCAGAATGTATCCGGCGACAACGGTGTCTATGATGCCAATCCCCGGATCGTCAGCACGGACCGGGGTATCACGGTGGTTTGGGTCCAGAACAGCGAAAGCGATGTCTTCGGCCGGGAGGGTACCAATTCCCTCTGGGCCGCTGTGAAAACCGAGACCGGCTGGGCGGCGGAAGCCCTGCTGCCGGAGCTGGACAGCCTCAACGACTTCACGGCCTACGCCCGGGATGGGGCGCTGGTGGTCTGCTATGGGGCGGATACCGATGGGGATGCGGCCACTGATCAGGACAGAGAGCTGTTCCTGCTTCAGGACGGCACCCGGACCCAATTGACTGAAAACGCGGTGATGGATTCTCTGCCGGTGTGGCACAACGGGACCCTGTACCGCTATGAGGACGGCCTGCTGAGCGACGGCGAGAGTCTGATCCCCAACGATGCCGAGGGACTGGACTATGTGTTCGCCAGCAATGCGGATGGCAGCTTCCGGGCGGTGCTGTACACCGTCGGCTGCGGCGGTCTGTCCAATCAGATCTATGCCTCCATCAACGACGGCAGCGGCTGGAGCCAGGGCGTCCCGGTGCTGACCCTGGAGAATACCTGCATCACCGATTTCACCGCCTATTTCAGCGGTACGGAGCTGGTGGCCCTGGCAAACTGCCGGGAGGTGGGCGAAAATCTGGAGCTGGGCAGAACCAGAATCGTCAAGAGCGTCAAAACCGTTGCCCAAGACCTGGCGGTTTCCGATGCCACCCATCAGGTATATACCCTGGTGGAGGGCGGCACCCTGAAGGGCAGTGTGGATGTGACCAATAATGGCCTGCATACGGTGGAGCGGTTTACGGTGACCGTTACCGACCCCAGCGGCAATGTGCTTTCCGTCAACGACTGCGATACCAGGCTGCTGCCCGGCCAGACCCTGGAGGCGCCCTTCTATTGCCCGGTGTCGGATATTCCCGATGAGGGCCTGGTGATCGGGGTCTCCAGCGATGGGCTCCTGGATGCCAACGGAGAAAATGACCGGACGGAGCTGGAAGTTTACAAGGACGATGTATCCGTGGAAAATGCCTTCGCCCAGCAGCTCCAGGGGGTCACCACTGTGAATGCCTTTGTGGTCAACCGGGGCCTGCGGGATCTGACCGGTCTGGAGCTGACCTTCCGGAAGGACGGCCCCGAGGGCACGGTGCTGGGCACCGCCAGCCTGGAAAGCCTGGAGCGGAACGCATCCTCTTTGGTCACCTTCACCACCACGGAGGCCGAGGCTTACGACACCATTTATGTCAGTGCCGGGGAGCTGGAGCATGAAAATATCTATGCCAACAACTACGATTTCGCCGTGGCACAGCCCTATCTGGAGGATGTGGTGACGGAGGATGTGGTGGAGCTGCCCCAAAAGCTGGACGAGGCTCCTGTGGAGCAGGATTACACCTACTATCTCACCGCCGACAACAGCACCACCGATACCAGCGGCATCTTCGTGCCGGAGCATGACGGCTACTACCGGCTCCGCTGCACCCAGTACGACTTTGAGGATTATCCTTACGCTGATGGCGATGCTTACATCGAGGAGACCGCCACGATCACCATCGACAAGTTCACGGCCAGAGATGGGGATAAATACTGCTACATAATGGATAAGATATACTATCTGGAAGCAGGAAAGGAATATACGGTCGCTTGCTGTGTACAACCCCATAAGGCCGTGGAGGTGGAGATCTCCGCTCTGGAGCAGGTTCCTCCCCAGTCCATCACTCTGAATTATGATTCTGTGGAGCTGGACGAGGGGCAAACCTGGGGTCCCACCCTGGAAGCGATCTTTGATCCGGACGACAGCTTCGGACGGGTCAGCTTCACTTCCTCCGACGAAGCGGTGGCGACTTTGGATGCGGAGAATCAGATCATTCCCCATCTGCCCGGTACGGCGGTGATCACCGCTACGGTGGAGGGCTCCACCGCCACGGCTCAGTGCCAGGTGGTGGTCCGGTCCGTACCGAAAATACCGCTAACGGAGGGCCACGAAAATACCTGTGCCGCTAAGGGTGTCTATGTATTCACCCCGGAGCAGACCGGTATGTATCAGGTGACCATCAGCGCCGGTGTCGCTGCCGCCAGCTACGACGCAGGCTGGAATCCCCTGAGTGCCGATTGGAGTTATCGGGAGACCCAGCGCACAAAGGATCTGCTGATGGAGGCAGGGGAGAGCTACTATTTCGAGATCACCCGTCTGCCGGAGGGAGAAACGGCAACCTGCACCGTCAGCCCCTATCAATACCTGTCGCTGGGCCAACTTGCCGATGTCCGGATCGAATCGGATTGCGGCGAGGTCTGGTACCAGTTCACCCCCCAGAAGGACGGCCGCTACGAGTTCTTCAGCCTGGGCGACGGGAGCGCCATAGGCTACCTGTACGACACGGAGAAAAATCTGCTTTCGGAGTACAGTGAAGGCGACAATTTCAATCTGGAATACCGCCTGAAGGCCGGAAGGATCTATCTGTTGAAGGCATGGTTCTGCTCCTTTACATCCTCTGACTTCCAGGTGGGCGTGGAGCCCGCCGCGAGGTATCTGGAGCGGATGGAACTGCTGTCTTTGCCGGAAAAAATGGACTATCTTCAGGGCTTTGCTGCCGAAAACCTGCAGCTGGATGGTCTGAAGGTGCGCTTCGTCTGGTCTGATGGCACATTCACAGACTGGTCGGAGGGGGACAGCATTTACGTAGAGGGTCTGGCTGTGACCTATGATACGGAGCAGACGGATACCACCGGTCTGGTGAAGGTCTGCTGCGACGGCCTGGAGGTCGGTTTCAATGTCAATCTGCAGGAGCACCCTGTGGCCTCCATTGAGGTGGATGCCAGCACCGTGCCGTCCTGTGTTGAGGGATACGATGGCTACATGGATAGCCGGTACAACGAAGCCACCGGTGAGTATGAAGAGTACTTCTGCTACAACTATCCCTATCGCCCCGATCTGACGGTCACGATCCATTATACCGACGGCACCTCCAAAACCGTCCAAACCGGCGGCAAGGTGGATGGATATTGGTTCTCCTGCTCCACCCAGCAGAGCGAGAAGCCCTGGACGCTGGGCGGCGAGAATCAGGCCACACTGGAATACATGGGCATTGAGACCACCTTCCTGGTGCCGGTGCTCCCGAACCCGGTGGCCTCCGTCGAGGTGGTCAGCGGCCCGACCATGGCGGAATACACCTCTGATTATGTACCCTATTTCCCGGGCACCGTCATCCGGATCAACTATACCGACGGAACCAGTAAAACAGTTACCCTCACCCGGGATAATCTGGAGCTGTCCTATGATGCGTTTGCCCCCCTGTGTCAGAGGGTTATGGTGGATGGTTATCCCCTGGAGATCGAAAAGAGCTGGAACGAGGATGTTGACGGTAACAGCTACTATGTCAGCTATCTGGGCCACGACTGCCTGCTGGATGATTTCATTTCCGTGACGGAGCCCAGAGCGGTGGCATCTGTGGCGGTGGAAAACGCGACCCTCACCGGCGAAGGCATGGTGGTCCATGTTACCTACGCCGACGGCGGTACGGAGACCCTGCGCTTTGACCAGGTAGCTTGCGGCTCTATCCCGGATACGGAGGTTCTGGGCGTTTACGGTTACGCCGATACCCCCAACGGCCTGCTCTCCTATACGGTGGAAGCATATCTGGATGACGACGGTAATATTACCACCAGCTACGTACGGGTACTGGGCCATGAGATTCCGGTGACCATTTCCCAGGTCCTGCGGGGTGATGTCAATTCCGATGGCGTTGTCAACTCCAAGGATGTCACCATGCTGCGGCGCTATCTGGTGGGCGGCTGGAATACGACCATCGACATGGCTGCGGCGGATGTTAATGATGACGGCATTGTCAATTCCAAGGATGTCACCATGCTGCGCCGGTATCTGGTAGGCGGCTGGGGCGTGGCGCTTAACTGACCGCTTCAATGCAAACGTAACAGGAGAAAAGAGATAACAGAACAGCCGTCTCCCCCAAGGGAGACGGCTGTCAGCATATTGATAAAGCGGTAAATGATTGTTTAGCGGCCTAAAACGACGCGCCAATCTCAACAACCATGTCATTGCGAGGCCGCAGGCCGTGGCAATCTCCTGGTACAACTTTGGTCCTAATTCGCACCAAAATCTATGGATAATCCCATTCTACATTGTACGTTCATCGAACTTTTTCCTTATCGTAGATGATACCGGGAGATTGCCA
>JAZQHH010000136.1:0-2929 GCA_045540495.1 Faecousia sp. | reverse complement strand
TACCGGATCAACCGTCGTCCGGGCAGACTTCCTCTGGTATCCGACAACGCCATTGACTGGGAACGATACATTGAAAATCGCAAATCTTCCGTTCGGTGCAAAGTGGAGCACGCATTCAGGATCATCAAGTGTCAATTCGGCTACAAGAAAACGGTGTATCGGGGACTGAAAAAGAACGAGAACCGACTGTACGCCATGTTCGCCTGTGCGAATCTGTACTCCCTTGCAATCGCTGGTCGAAAACTATCCCCAACCTGATATAGGGGCAGTCTGCCCTTTTTAAGAAAAATGGGCAGAAAATCAGAAATACAGCGGTTGTTGCGGCATAATTTCAGCTAAATCACGATTATTTCTCAGATTTTTCAACATGACCGAAGATTAACTCGATTTGTTGCGAATTATTCAGAGGTTCCTTTGATAATACCTTTTCTTGGTGCCTCATATTCACACATGAAACAGATAAAACCGAAACGCCGGAGTCCCGATTATGTCTTTTTGTTAGCTGAAAGCTGGTGGTTGCGATAAATAACGATTGCATATTCATTGCCGACGGGGATATCATCGCAATTGACAAAGATGGCATCCACCTCCGCAATGGCTATATTGACCTCCACCAATGTTCCGTCAACTATCATGTGGAGCATGGCGGAAGTGGCAGGTGCGTGGCGGAAAGAGAGGTTACCGCTATGTACTTCGATTTTTATACCGCACCGAAAAAATATCGCATGACATTTCCGGCACGAAATAATTGGTTTGAAACTTTTAGCAGAAATTCCGCGGTAAAGCGTTTTCGGCGATTGCAGGAGCAATTGCTTGGCTTCGGATTTACGACGAAAGATTTAAGTTAATGGAGGTAGCATGATGTCTAAATTTCAGGATAAACTGATTGCCCAAGGTTATTGTGATGAACGTGGCGCCGGTTTTTGTGCCACCGCTACGAAGCTGCCCGGGGGCGAATACGGCATGGTAGCCCTGTGTGTGAAGGGAAATAATCTCAGCCTGTATGATGTGGATATGAAAAGCAATCTAGGCCAACTGTTATACCAGGTGGAGCTGAAGCGTATCCAAAATCTCAAAATTCGAGCCATGCTGCTGAGCCAGGTGCTGAAATTTGAGTACGAGGGGAACACCTATTCCTTTACTAATTTCGCAGGAGTAAAACCGGCCCTGAAGGTAATTGAAGAAGAAAGCAAGCAATGAAAAACGGCAGCCCAAAACGGGCTGCCGATTTTTTTGTCAATCTCTGGAATCTTTCTTGACCCGGTGGAGCATAATATCGCCCACAACCAGGGGAACAAGCACGAAAGCCAGCAGCAGGCACAGCACCAGTGCCAGGTGGGCGGGGTCGGCGTCGAAGGCGTCTTCAAATTCCCGGGGGAGCTGGTCGGCCAGCATGGGGTTGAAGTCCTCGGCCTGGGTAATTTTCAGGGGCAGAGCGTTCAGGTCGCTGGTGCTGCCCAGGGCTTCCATGCCCCAACGGCTGAGCATAATGGCGGAGAAGGCGGAGGCGAAGCCCTCCATCTTGAACAGCATACCGGAAAACAGCAGCTGAGCGATCAGAATATAGGGGGCCAGGGTGCTGGCCAGCTCCGCCTTTTTCACGATACTGGAGATCATCAGACCCATGGCGTCCGCGGCAAACATAACCAAAAACAGGGTCAGGAAGTATTCCAGCAGGGTGACGGAGAAAATCAGACCCTCGGAGGGGTAGGGGTTGCCGTGAACCCAGTCCATAGCGGGGATGCTGAGGGTCAGGATGATGCTCTGAATGAAGCACAGCCCCAGCTGAAGGATCGCCCGGGAGGTCATGTAGCACTCGATCCGCAGAGCGCCGCTGACGTAGTCCCGCTTGATGTTGCCCCGTTCCTTGACCAGGGTCTGGATGGAGTTGAACAGACCGCCCCAGATGGCGGCGCAGACCAGGATAAAGCAGGTGGACTTGGTGCCCTCGTAGGTGACGAACATATCCTTACCGGCCACCAGCACGGTAACCAGTGCCGCCACCACCGGGAACAGCAGAGAGAAGATCAGGTTCCGCAGATCGCCCACCAGCACCAGCCAGCCCTGCCGCAGCAGCAACCGAAGCTCCCGTCCGGCGGAAATCCGCTTGATGGTGCCGGCCATGGGGGCTACAGCGGGGGCAGCGGGAGCGGCGGGGGCAGAATCCGGCGCAGAGGCGGGAGCGGCGGCAGGCGCCGTGAAGCTGGGCGCAGCGGGAGGGGCAGGATTCGGCACGAAGGAGGAGTCGGGGGCCGGCGAGGAATCCAGCGAGGGAGCGGCGCTGAGGCTGGAAGCCGGTGCGAAGGGTGACTTCAGCGATGTCCGGCAATTGGGACAGAAATTGGAGCCATCCGGAACTTTTGTGCCACATTTTGAGCAAAACATATGTAAATACTCCTTATCTTACAAACTTTTCAGGGTTCCGCTCCAGCAGGGCGTAGGCGTCCCGGATATCAACACCGAAGTAATCCCGGGCGTCGGCAGGGCTGCCGGAGAAGGCCAGACGGCCCACGCCACCGGCCTTGGCCAGCATGATCACCTGATCAAACATATCGATCTCGGAAACGTCGTGAATGATGCTGACCACGGTCTTGCCGTAATCATGGGCCAGATTCTGCAAAATGGTGAAAAGCTCATGCTTATAGTTGGGGCTCAGGCCCTGATCCGGCTCGTCAAGGCACAGCAGATCCCGGTCGGCCACCAGCTCGATGCCCACATTGACCCGGGTCTTTTCGCCGCCGCTGAGCTTGCTGTTGCGGTTTTTGCGCACGCCGTTCATGCTGAGCATTTCCAGAGTCTTGTCCACCCGGGACTTGATCTCTGTTTTGCTGGTATCACCGGGAAGCCGCAGGATAGCGGCCTGGGTAAATTCCTCCTCGGGGGTAAAGGCAGGGTGAAAAATCTTGTCCTGGGGCACGGAGCCGATCAG
>JAZQHH010000135.1:0-5949 GCA_045540495.1 Faecousia sp. | reverse complement strand
TGGGGAATCGATACGGTCATCGCCATCGATCTGATCAGTTTTTTGATTGCATTTATAGTTCTGCTGTTTTTTATCCCCATTCCCAAGATCAAGTCGGAACAGAATCAGGAAAGTGTTCTGAAAAGTGCGGCAGAGGGTATCCGGTGGCTGAAACACAATCCCGGAATCTTCCATCTCATGCTGTTTCTGGCTGCAATCAATCTGGTAGCCAGCATGTATAATGCAGCATTCCCGGCCATGATGCTCTCAAAAGCATCGGAAGCGGTGATGGGTACGGTCAATTCCGTCATCGGCATCACCATGCTGACCGGCAGCATTCTGGCTTCTGTTATGAAAACACCGAAAAGCCGGGTCAAGGCCATCTGGTGCTGTCTGATGCTTTCCATGTGTACGGAGAATTTCTTTCTTGCGTTTGGAAACAGCGTCTGGGTTTGGTGTTTTGGTGCAGCCTTGGGTTGGATAGCCATCCCATGGATGAATGCCAATTTGGATGCAATCAACCGTCTGAATATCCCCGTAGAGATACAAGGCAGAGTATTTGCCACCCGGAACTCTTTTCAGTTTTTTACCATCCCATTGGGATATTTCCTTGGCGGACTGCTGGTAGATCAGGTATTTGAGCCGATCATGGCTATGCAGGAAACTGACGGCCTGCTTGTAAAGCTGTTTGGCTATGGGAAAGGCAGTGGTGCAGCATTCCTGTTTGCTGTACTGTGGCTTGCTGGTATCGCTGTGTGTCTAATCTTCCGCGCAGATAAGCATATCTGGAGGTTGGAAAAGAAGTTGCCCTAAAACAAAAATAAGCGATACTTGGTTCGCAATGAACCAAGTATCGCTCATTTTTCGTTTTCGCACCCTGTTTGGCAGCTACCCTATGTCAGTAGTTTTCATACTGTCTTATTGGAAGCTACCCTTTGGGCGCGTTTTTTGTGATTTTTAGGCTTTTGCCATGGAAATTCTCCGCAAAATCTTCCTGAACATCTGCCCCCAGGTCAGTTTTGGCACCGGCTGTGCGGCGGTCAGGGGGATTTGAGACAAAATTTGCTCCCCGCAGCGTACCGTCAGGGTCCCCAGCCGCTGGCCCTTGCTCACCGGGGCGGTGACGGATTCCTCCAGGCTGACTTCCGATGTGACCGAACCCCGCTGGGATTTGTCGATGAGCAGTTGCGGCGTCTCGCCGGGAACGGCCTTCACCATTGCCGAAGTTCCCAGCTTCACAGGTACCGTCCCACCGGCGGCCTCCGGCTGGACCAAGGCGTAGCTGGCAAAGCCATAATCCAGCAGCTGCTTGCAGGCCCCGAACCGGTCCGCGGAGGTTTCGCTGCCCATGACCACCGCGATCAGCTCCATCCCGTCCCGCATCGCCGATGCTGACAGGCAGTACCCGGCGTTGGCGGTGAAGCCGGTTTTCAACCCCGTGGCCCCGTTGTAGAATCGCACCAGCTTGTTGGTGTTGCTGAGCCCGAAGGTGCCGTTTCGAATGGTATCCATCCAAATTGTTGTGAATTTCTTGATTTCCGGATGATTATTCAGCAATTCCCGGCTCATAATTGCGATATCATGGGCAGAGGTCAGATGATTGTTTGCCTCCGGGTCGTCGTCCAAACCGGTGCAGTTGACAAAATGGGTGTCCCCCATCCCCAGCTCGGCGGCCCGCTTGTTCATCATGTCCACGAAGCCCGCCTCGCTGCCGGCGATATGCTCCGCCATGGCGCAGGCGCAGTCGTTGGCGGAGGACACGGCGATGGACTTGAGCATATCGGTGACGGTCATGGTCTCCCCCACCTTCAGATAAACCTGACTGCCCCCCTTGGCCGCCGCCGCCTCGGAGGCGGTGACGGTGTCCTCCCATTTGATCCGCCCGTCCTCAATGGCCTCCATGATCAGCAGCATGGTCATCACCTTGGTGACGCTGGCCGGGTGGAGTTTTTCATGGGCATTCTGCTCATAGAGGACAGTTCCGGTGGCAACGTCCATCAGCAGCGCACTTTTTGCCTTCACCTCCGCCGGCGCCGCCCGCACCGGCAGGCAGCCCAGGAGCAAAGCAATCGCCAAAATAATCCCGATCCGTTTCACATTCATCCCTCCAATGGTACAACCTATGCGCGGAAATCATCTGTATGCTTGCAAAGTGAAGCCGTTGGGGGTATAATGGGGGTAATGAATGTGTTCGTACTCTAAGGCTTCCCCCTGGGGGGAAGCTGTCAGCGGAGCTGACTGATGAGGGGGCGGCAGTACGATGATTTGAAATGTTGAGAAAAAACGACTGCATACCCCTCATCCGCCCCTTCGGGGCACCTTCCCCCCAGGGGGAAGGGTTTGGGTGCCAAACAATCACCGACGAGAGGAGACCTCCCATGGAAATTCGGCTTGCGACACCGGGGGACATTCCGGGACTGACCGACCTGCTGTTACAGGTGGGCCAGGTACACCATGAAATCCGCCCCGACATTTTTCGGGACGGCTGCCTGAAATATACGGAAAATGAACTTTTGGAGCTGTTAAAGGACGAAAACAGACCTATTTTTGTTGTGATTTCCGAAGAAAAGGTCCAGGGCTACTGCTTCTGCCAGCTCCGGCTCTACGATGGCACCGGCGTGTCCACCCATCGGAAGGAGCTGTACATCGACGACCTGTGCGTGGACGAAAACGCCCGGGGCACCGGGGTGGCGAAGGCCCTGTACACCCACGCCCAGTCTTACGCCAGGGAGATTGGCTGCCAGTTCGTGACCCTGAACGTCTGGTGCGGCAACGGACGGGCCATGGCCTTTTATGAAAAAATGGGCCTGCGGCCAAGAAATATCATGCTGGAAACAGCGCTGTAAATGATTGTTTATGGTAGCACCCCCTTGCCCCCCTCATTTATGAGGGGGGTGCCCCGAAGGGGCGGGGGGAGGATACCATTCATAGTGTTTCGGACTCCCCCCGACCTTCACTTCGCTCGGCCACCCCCCTCATAAATGAGGGGGGCAAGGGGGTGCGTCCTATTCTAAACAATCATTTCCCCACCCAACCATTGGAGGAGCCTATGCTGATTAAAAATCAAATCTACGAAGCGGTCATCACCGACTACACCTCCGAGGGGCAGGGGGTGGCGAAAATTGAGGGCTGCGCCGTGTTTATTCCCAATGCCATTTTTGGTGAAAAAGTTCGAGTTCGCATTGAAAAAGCTCAAAAAACCTGGGCTTCCGGGAAAATTGTTGAGATTTTGGAGCGGTCGCCTCACCGGGTGAACCGGGATTGTCCCGTGGCGAAGCTCTGCGGCGGCTGCGATTTCTGGCACATGGACTATGAGGAGGAAGCCCGCCTGAAGGCGGAGCGGGTCCGCAATTGCCTGAACCGGATCGGGGGCGAGAATCTGGAATCCCTGCCGATTTTGTCCGCGCCCACCTGCCATGGCTATCGGAACAAGGCCCAGTACCCGGTGTCCAGCCGAAAGGGCCGGGCCTATGGGGGATTTTTCCGGGCCGGCACCCACAGCGTGGTGGAAAATGACCGGTGCCTGATTCTGCCGGAGGAGATGGACCGGGTGAAGGAGGCCGTCATCGCCCACATGAACCGGTTCCGGATCCCGGCCTACGATGAAACGGCCCACCAGGGGCTGGTGCGGCACATTTACGTCCGTCGGGGCGTGGTGTCCGGCCAGGTGCTGGTGTGCCTGGCGGTGAACGGGCGGCAGTACCCCCACGCCCCGGAATTGGTGGAGGAATTGAAAAAAATCCCCGGTTTCACCACCTTAGTCCTCTCCGTAAACACAAAAAAGGGGAATGTGATTCTCGGTGACGAATTCATCCCCCTCTACGGACCCGGCACCATTGCGGATACCCTCTGCGGTCTGACCTTCCGGCTGTCGCCCCGGTCCTTCTATCAGGTGAACCACCACCAGGCCCAGCGGCTGTATCAGGCGGCCATCGACCAGGCGGGCATTACGAAAACCGACACGGTGCTGGACCTGTACTGCGGCGTCGGCACCATTACCCTGGCCATGGCGGGAGCCGCCGGGAAGGTTATCGGCGTGGAGGTGGTGCCCCAGGCCGTGGAGGATGCCCGGGAAAACGCCAGGCGGAACGGCATCGAAAACGCGGAATTTTTCTGCGGCGACGCAGGCCAGGCGGCCTTGGAGCTGGAGAAAAACGGCATCCGGGCGGACGTGGCGGTGGTAGACCCGCCCCGGAAGGGTCTGAACGCCGACACCATCGAAGCCCTGCATCGGATGTCCCCCCGCCGGATCGTGTATGTATCCTGCGACCCCGCCACCCTGGCCCGGGACGTAGCCCTGCTGAAAGAGCGGGGCTACACCCTAAAAAACGCCCTGGCGGCGGACCTGTTCCCCCGGTGCAGCCATGTGGAAAGCATCGTGTGCCTCACACGATGCAATGAATTGCCGTTGGCATGATTTGCGGCTACCGCCGCATGAATTGGCTTCGCCATGAATTGCCCCGCGGGGCATAAGATCGGGAACGGCAATTCAAATCATGGAGCGAAGCGAGAAATCATGATGCGTACGCATCAATTCATAAAATGGAGACCCTTTATGAAAGAAAACGCCCTAATCATGCTATCCAGGCAATTTGCAGTCGATGTTGTAAATCTCTGCACAGAAATTAAGGAACATAGGAAGAGCAATGTATTGCTGAATCAATTGCTCCGCAGTGGTACAAGCATTGGTGCCAACATTCATGAAGCCAACTATGCATCCAGCAAAGCAGACTTTATCAATAAATTTCAAATTGCATTGAAGGAATGTTATGAAACCGATTATTGGCTGGACCTATTCAAGAACACCAATATGATTACGCTTGAAGAGTATCATGCGTTATTCTCTCAATGCAGTAAAATTCGAAAACTTTTAATTGCATCCATTACCACTGCAAAAGGCAACAAGGAATAATAGGAGAAATGAAATGGATGCTGATATTAAAATCCTTTATATTCAGTTGCAAGGTGAGTATCCCCTTGAATTCTGCTTCGCCCGCTTTTTGGATACAACAGTTCGGATTGTAGATTCCCCGATCTCAACGCCCAGTTCCTTCTGAATGCGGTCGTGGATTCGCTTTGCCGTATGCTTCTGCTTGCGCAGATTTTCCTGTTCATCCTCGGCAAGGCATGCGTCGATGAAACGGTCCACCTCGTCTGAGATGACACTCTTGCGCCCACTGCCGGGCTTGCGTTCCCATGGAACAGAATCTCCCTCGATGTACTTGCGAACTGTGTCACGCGAGCAGTGCAGCTCGCGGGCGATCCACCGGATACTCCGGTGTTCCTGCTCGTAGTACATGCGGATCTGTTGATACTGATTCACTTGTATTGCCACCTTTCATTAGAAATTGTAACGCAGAAGACAATATTTTTGAGTCAGGTGGCCTACTTTTTTTCGAGCGTTTTCGCCCGTAGTGGCCTACTTTAATGATAGCGTTTGCAATGGGGCTTGGGACCGCTTTTTTGGCCTTTATCCGGGAAAAATATCCGGATTCCCTGCTCCGGCTGGAGGTGGAGGCAGACAACCACCGGGCGATTCATGTGTACAAAAAATCCGGCTTTGAGGTTTTGCCGTATTTGGAGCTGAAGGGATAACGGATTGTTATGGAATAACATTTTTCGGTTGACGATATTTTTAGGGGCGCTGCGGTTGGCAGCGCCCCATTTTGGTTAGGTTTCTTCTTTTTTGCGGGACAGGAACATGGTGACGCCGCCGCAGGTAAGAGCCAGCATGGACAGCCAGCCCATCCAATGCCGGTCGCCGGTTTTGGGAATTTCCTCGCCCGGGGGGTCCGTCGTGGGTTCCGTTGTGGGTTCCGTGGGCTCCGTTGTGGGTTCCGTGGGTTCCGTAGTGGGTTCCGTGGGTTCCGTAGTCGGTTCCGTGGGTTCCGTAGTCGGTTCCGTGGGTTCCGTAGTCGGTTCCGTGGGTTCCGTAGTCGGTTCCGTGGGTTCCGTAGTCGGTTCCGTGGG
>JAZQHH010000134.1:0-2759 GCA_045540495.1 Faecousia sp. | reverse complement strand
TCCTCTGCCACACCGGCGACCCCTGGCCCGAAACTCTGGAGGGCATGGCGGTTCGCCGCAGCGACCAGATCGCCTACGTCAATCACGATATCGACGATGCTATCCGGGCGGGAATCCTCTCCGATGACGATATCCCCAAGGCCATTTCTGATATTTTGGGCCACAGCCACCGGGACCGAATCAACACCCTGGTCTGCGATGCCATCAATACCTCCCGGGAGGCGGGGACGGTAACCCTATCCCCGGAGGTGGACAAGGCCCTGAAAGACCTGCGCAGCTTCATGTTCGAAAAGGTCTACCGCAATCCCGTCGCCAAGAGCGAGGAGGTCAAGGCCAAGGCCATGCTCCAGAAGCTCTTTGAATACTACTACGCCCACCCCGAAGCGCTGCCGGAGGATTTCCAGCCCCAAATGAGCTTCGATGGCCTGGAGCGCACCGTCTGCGACTACATAGCAGGCATGACGGATAACTACGCCGTCGATAAATATACCGAGATTTTCATCCCCATGGGCTGGCATGTTCGGGGGTAATGTGATATAATAAAGCGATAATCGAAAATTGTGGTATTGCACCCCAATTTTCAATCTTATGAAAGGGGGCATTTTCGTGGCATTTCCGGCGGCGTTTATTGATGAATTGATTCAGCGCAATCCTATCGAGGAAGTGGTGGGGCAGTATGTGAATTTGCGGCGAAGCGGGTCGAATTTGTTTGGCCTGTGCCCCTTCCATGGGGAAAAGACCGCCTCCTTCTCTGTTGCGCCGGACAAGGGGATGTACTACTGCTTCGGCTGCCATAAGGGCGGCGGCGCGGTGAATTTTATGATGGAAGTGGAGGGGCTGAGATATCCCGACGCGGTGCGCGCCCTGGCCAAGCGGGTGGGCATGGAAGTGCCGGAGGACGAGCAGTACCAGTCCCGCTACCGCCAGCAGGAGCGACTTTGGGCGCTCCACAAGGAAGCCGCCCGGTTCTTCCACAGCAAGCTCTACGCCCCTGAGGGGCAGGCCGCCTTGCAATATGCCCAGGGCCGTGGGATGCCCAAATCCACCCTGACCACCTTTGGCATCGGCTATGCCCCCGACAGCTGGACGGCGCTGGTGGATGTCCTGCGGAAGAAGGGCTACACCGATGAAGAACTGAAGGATTCGGGCCTTGTCACTGTTTCCAAAAAGAACGGAGCCCTGTTTGACCGGTTTCGGGACAGGCTGATGTTCCCCATCATCGATGTCCGGGGCAACGTCATTGGCTTTGGCGGCCGGATTATGAAGAAGGACGATGAAGCGGCGAAATATTTGAATTCCCCGGAAACTCTGATTTTCAATAAGAGAAAAAACCTGTTTGCCCTGAATTTAGCCAAGAAAAGCAAACAGGGATACATGATTCTGGTGGAGGGGTATATGGATGCCATCGCCCTGCACCAGTACGGCTTCGACTGCGCCGTGGCATCTCTGGGCACCGCCCTGACCGAGGACGGCGCCAACCTGCTTTCCAAGTACACGGATCAGGTGGTGCTGATTTACGACGGCGACGAGGCCGGACAGCGGGCTGCCCAGCGGGCGATTCCGATTCTGGAAAAGACGGGCCTGCAGGTGAAGGTCCTTCAAATGAAGGATGCCAAGGACCCGGACGAATTTTTGAAGAAATTCGGTGCCGACCGGTTCAAGATTCTGCTGGAGGAATCCTCCAACCGCATTGAATATCAACTCAATGCCATCCGCCGGAAGTACGACATCCGGGAGGATGACCAGCGGGTGAAATACATCCACGAGTCCGCCGAGCTGGTCTGCACCCTGGGCAGCGCCGTTCAGCGGGAGGTCTATGGCCGCCGGGTGGCGGAGGCCGCCTCCATCAGCTATGATGCTATGAAAATGGAGGTGGACAAGGCCTTCAAGCGCCGCATCGGCAAGGAAAAGAAGCAGCAGGAGAAAATCAATCTTTCCCCCGCCCGAAATCTGCAACCCAAGGCCCGGTCCATTCGTTATGACAACATGAAATCCGCCATGGCTGAGGAAGCGGTGCTGGCGATGGTTTTCCGGGAGCCTGCCCTTCTGGATCAGGCCAAGGAGCTGAAAGAATCGGAGTTTTCCTCGCCTCTGCTGGGTCGGGCCTACGGCCAATTGACGGCGCGGCATAACCAGGGACTGGAGGTCAGTCTGGCTGTGCTGACGGACTTTTCCGGTGAGGAAATGTCCCATCTGGCGGGAATTGTCCAGCGTCAGGACGGCCCGGTGAACGAAATCGCCCTCCGGGACTGCATCCGAATCATCCGTTCGGAGCATCAGGGCAGCAGCGTCAGCTCGGATGACGACCTGCTGGCCTTCCGAAACAAGCTGAAAGAAAGCAAAGGAATGAAGGTATGACATTGATGGAAAAGCCGGTCAGCACCGGCGAGGACGATGTGCGTCAATACCTCAATGAAATACGGCAATTCCCCCGGCTGACCCCGGAGGAGGAGCGGGAGCTGGCCCGCCGGTGCAGCGAGGGGGATCAGGAGGCCATCCGTCAGATGGTCAATTCCAACCTGCGGCTGGTGGTGTCCGTTGCCCGGGATTATGCCGGACGTGGGGTGCCGCTGCTGGATCTGATCCAGGAGGGGAGCATCGGCCTGCTGGCGGCGGCGGAGAAATTCGACCATACGCTGGAATTCCGCTTTTCTACTTATGCCACAAAATGGATTCGTCAGGGCGTGACCCGCTGTCTGATGAATCATGGCAGCCAGATCCGGGTTCCCCTGCACACCGCCGAGCGCATTCGCAAGGTG
>JAZQHH010000133.1:0-4713 GCA_045540495.1 Faecousia sp. | reverse complement strand
CACCCCGCCCACCTGCACGGTGGATGGCTATACCACCCATACCTGCTCCGTCTGCGGCTACAGCTACCAGGATACCCCTGTGGCTGCCGCCCACAATCTTACCTACAATGCGGCGGTTTCGGTGGGCTGCCACAGCAATGGCATGGCCGAGTACTGGTACTGCGACGCCTGCAACAGCTATTTTGCGGATTCCGCCGGTAAGAACCAGGTTGCATATCAGAGCCTGGTTATCGCTTCTGCCAATACGCTGCAGTATACTGCGCCTGTGGAGGCCGTTTGCCACACCAATGGCATGGCCGAGTACTGGTACTGCGCCGGCTGCGACTGCTATTTTACCGATTCCGCAGGTAAATTCAACATTGCCTCCAAGAGCCTGGTGGTTCCCGCCCCCGAAACGCTGACCCATCACCAGGCCCAGGCAGTATCTTGCGACCAGGATGGTATGCTTGAATACTGGTATTGCGGCGGCTGCGACTGCTACTTCACCGATGCCGCGGGCAAGTTCAATATTGCCTCCAAGAGCCTGGTCATTCCTGCCACCGGCCATAGCTTCAGCGAGGGTGTTTGCCTGAACTGCGGCGATCTGCAGATGGAAATTACGGCCCAGCCCCAGGACGTGATGGCTCTGATCGGCCAGCAGGCGAAGGTCACTGTGGAGGCCACCGGCGAAGGTCTGACTTATCAATGGTACTACGCCAATGAGGGTGTGGAAACCTTCCAAAAGACCAACGCGTTCTCCGGCAATGCCTACTATGTTTCCATGAACAGCACCCGGGCTGGCCGTCGGGTCTACTGCGTCATCACCGACCAGTACGGCAACAGCCTGACCTCCGATACGGTTACCTTGTCCATGGACTGCACCCTGCGGATTCTGCAGCAGCCCACGGATGTCACCGCCGCCTCCGGCGAGATGGCCAAGGTCACTTTCAAGGCCTACGGCGTGGGCCTGACCTACAAGTGGTACTTTGCCAATAAGGGATCGGAGCAGTTTGCCCTGACCAGCACCTTTACCGGCAACAAGTACACGACTCCCATGAACAATGCCCGTGACGGCCGCCGGGTCTACTGCGTCGTGACGGACCAGTTTGGCAATTCCGTCACCACCGACACCGTGACCCTGAGTATGTACACCCCTCTGGAAATCATCCAGCAGCCGGTCAGCGTGGTTGTGGCATCCGGCGAGATGGCCAAGGTGACGGTCACCGCCAGAGGCGATGGCCTGCGGTACGCCTGGTATTTTGCTGCTGCCAACGAGGATAACTTTGCCAAGACCAACACCTTTACCGGCAAAAGCTATTATACTCCCATGAATGCAGCCCGTGACGGCCGCCAGGTTTACTGCGTCATTACGGACCGGTACGGCAACTCCGTCACAACCGACACTGTGACTCTGAGCAGATATACCCCTCTGGAAATCACGCAGCAGCCCGTCAGCGTGGTGGTCCCGGCGGGCAAGCTGGCCACGGTTACGGTCATGGCTAAGGGCGATGATTTGCGTTACGAGTGGTATTTTGCTGGTGCCAATGAGGATGGCTTTATTAAGACAAACACCTTCACCGGCAAAAGCTACTGCGTTCCGATGAATGCTGCCCGTAACGGCCGCCAGGTTTATTGTGTCATCACGGACCGCTATGGTAATTCCGTCACCTCCGAAATTGTGACCCTGGGAATGTATACGCCTCTGGAGATTACCAGACAGCCCCAGTCGGTCGCCGTGTCTATGGGCGATTACGCAAAGGTAACGGTGGGCGTTCGGGGCGATGGTCTGACCTACCGGTGGTACTATGCCAACGCCGGCGAGGAGGAATTCAAGCTGACCACTTCCTTTACTACGAATTGCTACGTTGTCTCCATGACCGCTGCCCGCAATGGCCGCCAGATTTGCTGCGTCATCACCGACCAGTATGGTAACACCGTGACCACCGATACCGTGACGATTTCCGCTCAATGATATCTTCTCTAATCAAAAAACCGCTGCTTAGGCAGCGGTTTTTTGATTACCCATGTCATTATACCCCGGAAACCTCTTTTTGGAATGGTTGCCTAACATCAAATTCTATGCTAGAATCATATCATAGAAACGCAAGAGGTGATAGGAATGGAATGGAATGATATTTACGACAGCGGGCGGAATCTGACCGGGCGGGTGCATCTGCGGGGCACAGCCTGGGGGGAAGGGGAGTACGGCCTGGTTGTCTGTGTTTGGGTTTATGACGGGAAGGGGAACATTCTCCTGACCCGCCGGGCGCCGGGGAAGACCTTTGCCGGAACCTGGGAAAATTCCGGTGGCGCCGCCAAGGCAGGGGAGGACAGTCTCACCGCTATCTGCCGGGAGCTGTGGGAAGAAACCGGCATCCGGGCAGAACCGGCTGAATTTCAGCTTCTGCGGACGGTCCGGGATAAAAACACCTTTTTCGACCATTATTGCCTGAAGCGGGAAGTACCTCTGGAGCAAATCGTCCTGCTTCCCGGCGAAACCGATGCCGCCCAATGGGCCACTTTCGACGATATTCACCGCCTGATCCGCCAGCGAAAAATATGCGACATCATCGCCCAACAATTCCTGACAGAGGAATCCACCCTGCGGAATTTGTCAAAAATGGATTCCAGAGATTGACAAATGTCTTTCACGGTGGTACAATGTAGAAAAAATAAAGGAGGAGAAATCATGCGTACATTCAGAAAAACCACTTTGTTTCGGCTTTTGGCTTTGTTGCTGGTGGTAGGTCTGATGGTTGGTTGCTTCGCGGGCTGTCGCGGTCAGCAGGTTGAAGACGACGATGATGACGACGATGATCGTAAGACCACCGTCAGCCAGAAGGAAACCACCGAAGCAACCGAAGATACCACCGAATCAACTGGGGAATCCACCGAAGCATCTGAGGATGCTACCGATGCATCCGAGGAGCCTACTTCTGCAACCGAGGAACCTACCGATGCGACTGAGGAACCCACCGATGCGACCGAGGAACCCACCGATGCAACCGAGGAACCCACCGATGCATCTACGGAACCGACTGTTGCCGTGCCTGACCCCATGGAAGTGGGGCTTAACGGCCTGATCCTGACACTGGATAATAGCTACGAACTGATTGATGAAGAGGAAGGCCGCCTGATCTACTCCGGCGACAGCGCCAATCTGACGGTGACCTTCAAAACCATCAAAGACTGGGGCTGCGGTGCCACCACTTCTGCGGAATTTGCAGATTGGTACGAAGACTCCATCGATCCGGAGGACTACGACTATGTTCTGAATAAGGAGGCCGATGGCGTTTCTTATTTGGTCTGCGTCCGCACCAGCGGCACCGTTGTGTACGGTTTTTATGTCCACGATCGTGTGGGCTGGATGGTGAAGGCCTCCGGCATGGATCAGGCATATCTTGTCGGCATAGCCACCGGCGGCGAGATCGACGAGGCTGCTATCCCCGATATTGTTGAGCCGATCACCCTGAAGGTGTGGACACCCTACGAAGATCAGTTGGAAGACAACAATTGGCTTGCCCAGATGCAGGCCCGGTTCGAGGCAGAACATCCGGAATGGGATATTACCTGGGTGAACGAGTGCCTGTCTGAGGGGGATGCGGCTGGGATGGTGTCTTCGGATCCCGCTGCCGCTGCGGATGTTTATATGTTTGCCAACGACCAGCTCGGCTATCTGGTGTCCTGCGGCGGTCTGATGCAGCTGGGCGGAGATTATGCCCAGCAGGTCAGAGATGACAACAATGATTTTATGGAATACACCGTCACCGGTGCAGATGATGCGCTTTATGGGTTCCCTGTGGAGGGAAATACCTGGTTTTTGTACTACAATAAGGATTATTACACCGAGGAGGATGTGAAATCCCTGGATACTATGCTGAGCAAGGGGAAGGTTAGCGTGCCGCTGGACATTGGCTGGTATTCGGGTACCTTTTTCCTGGGCTGTGGCGGTACGGTCTTTGGCGAGAAGGGCAATGACGCCAGCGCGGGTATCCAGTTTGGCGAGAAAAACGGAGGCTATGTGGCCGCACGTAAGATGGTAGAATTGGCGGAGAATCCCAATGTGGTTTGCAGAACGGGAGTTGGAAAGCTGATCGACGGTGAGGTTGCCGCCGGCTTCTCCGGTGTCTGGGATTATCAGAGCGCTTACGAGGTGATGGGTGACAAGCTGGGTGTTGCTGTGCTGCCCTTCTTTACAGCCGAGGGCAAAACCTATCAGATGAAGGCTCTGAGCGGCTCCATGTGCATAGGGGTCAATGCCACGACCACGGTTCTGGACAGCCTGAAACAGCAGGTCGCTATGGAGTTTGCTGCCTATCTGGCCTCCTCCGAGGCCCAGCTGACCCGCTATACCATGACCGGCACTATCCCGGCTTCTACGTCTTTGCTGGAGAATCCGCTGATTCGGGATAATCCCGTGGCCATGGCTGTCATCAACACCATTAACAATTGTTCCGTTGTACAGTCCGCGCTGCCTGAAATGGCCAATTATTGGAGCCCGGTTGACACTTTCGGTAACCAGGTCATCAATGGTGAGATCTTCATGCATAACTATGAAATTTATGTAGATGAAATGATGCGCTATCTGAATTCCGGTTGGCGATAAATCATTCCTCCCCTCCGGTTGTGATATGATCCCCCTAAAGTAGACCATGGAAATATCCAAAGTCTACCTTAGGGGGTATTTCTATGGCTAAATCAAAACACACGATAGAGGGGAAGATAAGCATCGCT
>JAZQHH010000132.1:0-2614 GCA_045540495.1 Faecousia sp. | reverse complement strand
CCCGGCGGCTGCCGCGAACGCAGGCGTGCCGGCTGCAGACAGTGCCATGCCTGCTGCCAGCGTGACCGCGATCACGCTTTTGAGCCTCTGTTTCCGATCCGTTCTTCTCATGATGCCCTCCTTGAAATCCCCGCGCTGCCGCAGAAATGGTTGTATTTCGTTTCCAGACGATATTTTGGAATTTTATAAAATACTTTATAATTTTATGATACTGCTTTCCTTTCGAAAAGTCAATGGAAAAAGGGGCCCAAATTGTGCTTCTTTTCTAATATTTATAATATGTATGAAATATGCTTTAGCTAAGTTGCACAATTTTTGGCGGGTGGTTTTGTGGCATTACGCCGTATGTCCACTTTTTCAGCCCCCTTTTAACCAACTTGTGCTGACACACTGCTATCAACAAATATACAAAAGGGGCTGTCTTATCAGAAGTTCCTTGCGGACCGGCAGGATCTCCCTCTTTCTCCCAAAAAAGAAAAATGGTGTTTACTTTTCCGTTTTTATATGTTATTATGTATTCGGTGAAGATTGGGACTTTGGGAACACCATATGGAAAAATGTTACCGTTTTTCCGGATTTCCCCGGTTTTTTATCTTCTTTGATTATTGTTAATTCATTTATGGAGGTTCAATACATAATGGCACAAAAAGTCCAGTTTGTGGAGACTGTTCTGCGTGATGCGAACCAGTCTTTGATCGCAACCCGCCTGCCCTTCGAGAAGTTTGAGCCCATGCTCTCCACCATCGACCAGGCCGGCTACTACGCCATCGAGTGCTGGGGCGGCGCCACCTTTGACGTCTGCCTGCGCTACCTGAACGAAGATCCCTGGGAGCGTCTGCGCAAGATCCGCGCCGCCGTGCCCAACACCAAGCTGCAGATGCTGCTGCGCGGCCAGAATGTGCTGGGTTACAGCCACTATCCCGACGATTTCGTCAAGCTGTTCGTGAAGAAGGCTGTGGAAAACGGTATCGACATCATCCGTATTTTCGACGCTCTGAACGACACCAATAACCTGAAGGTCGCTATGGAAGCCACTATTAATGCCGGCGCCATCGCTTCCGGCACCATTTCCTACACCACTTCCCCCGTCCATACCCACAAGAACTATGTCAAGATGGTCGATGAGCTGTCCGCCATGGGCGCTTCCACCATCTGCATCAAGGATATGGCCGGCATCATGGGCCCCCAGGAAGCTTACGACCTGGTCTCCGCCATTAAGGATGCCCATCCCGACCTGCCCATCGACCTGCACACCCACTCCACCACCGGTCTTGCCTTCATGACCTACCTGAAGGCTGTGGAAGCAGGCGTGGACATCATCGATACTGCCATCTCCCCCATGTCCGGCGGCACCAGCCAGCCCGCCACCGAGACCCTGGCTTACGCGCTGCGTCAGCTGGGCTACGAAGTGGACATCAACGACAAGGCTACCAAGAAGATCGCTGACTACTTCAAGGGCGTCCGCGACGAGTTCCTGAAGGACGGCACTCTGATGCCCAAGTCCATGGCTACCGATACCCAGTGCCTGACCTATCAGATCCCCGGCGGCATGCTCAGTAACCTGCTGAGCCAGCTGAAGCAGATGAACGCTCTGGACCGGCTGGACGAGGCTCTGCTGGAGACTCCCAAGGTCCGCGCCGATATGGGTTATCCCCCTCTGGTCACCCCCACCTCTCAGATGGTCGGCGTCCAGGCCGTGACCAACGTGCTGCAGGGCGAGCGTTATAAGAAGGTCTCCAAGGAGATCAAGGCTTACTGCCGCGGCGAATACGGCCGTACCCCCGCGCCCATCAACCCCGAGATCCAGAAGCAGATCCTGGGCGACGAGAAGCCCATCGAAGGCCGCTATGCCGACTCCCTGAAGCCCATCGTGGAAGACACCCGCAAGAAGCTGGGCGACCTCGCCAAGTGCGACGAGGATGTGCTGAGCTACATCGCCTTCCCCAACCTGGCCGAGAAGTTCCTGGAGGAGCGCAAGGCCAAGGAGGAGAATGTGGCTACCTACTCCATCGTGGAGTGCTAAGGAGGCCCGTATATGGATAATATTGGTATCCTGGATGCCGGTATCGTGGCCCTGCTTGGCTATGCTGTGGTATTTTTCGGCATCGTTTTGCTGATGGTCGTGGTGATGGTCATGGGTAAGATCTTTGTTGCTGCCGACAACAAGCAAAAGAAGGTCGTTGCCCCCGCTCCCGCCGCTGCCGATACCGTGGCTGCTGAGGAGCCCAAGGAGCTGGCCCCCGGCGTTGCCGGCCAGCTGAAGCTCCACGACGTCGAGCCCAAAACCGCAGCCATGCTGATGGCCATTGTTGCCGACAAAATGGGCAAGCCCCTGAACGAGCTGCGTTTCATTTCCATCAAGGAGGTTAAGTAATCATGAAATATAAAGTGACCCTGAACGGCCGCACCTACGAGGTCGAGGTCGAGGCCGGCAAGGCTATGCTCCTGGATGAGTATGAAGCCATTGCCCCCGCTCCCGCTGCTGCCTCGCCCTCCCCTGCTCCCGCCAGCCCTTCAGCAATTTGATGATTTTGAAACAGTTCAGACTTAATGGTACAGGCAGATCCGGTATAACAGGATCTGCTTTTTACGTAAATCATATCAATATCAGAGC
>JAZQHH010000131.1:0-4775 GCA_045540495.1 Faecousia sp. | reverse complement strand
CATTCTCTACTCCTGCCATCCCCGTTCCCGGAAGCGCCTGGAGGCTACCGGCTTCCAGCTGGATTCCAGAGTCCGCATGAACGAGCCCTTGGGCTTCCACGATTATAACTGCCTGCAGATGAACGCTTTCTGCTGCGTTTCCGATTCCGGCACACTGCCTGAGGAAAGTAGCTTCTTCACCTCTGTGGGCCACCCCTTCCCGGCGGTGTGCGTCCGCACCTCCACCGAGCGCCCCGAGGCCCTGGACAAGGCCTGCTTCCTGCTGGCGGGCATCGATGCCGAATCTCTGCTCCAGGCGGTGGATACGGCGGTGGAAATGAACGCCGCAGGCCACCAGGGAATTCCCGTTCCCGACTACACTGATGAAAACGTTTCCACGAAAATTGTTAAGGTCATTCAGAGCTATACGGGCATAGTGAACAAAATGGTGTGGAGAAAAATGTAAGGTTTTCATATTGACAACGGCCGCAGAAATTGGTATTATATATCTAGCTATCGAATGGGAAAGTAGCGCCATGCGCCGCCCCCTTGTGATAAACGCCCTGGTTTGGAGGCTTCGTTCATGAGCGAAAAGGAAAAAGATAAGGAAAAAGATTCCGGCAGAGAGGTAGACCTTCGGCAGATGATGTCGAGCCTCCTGCGGAAGAGCTGGCTGATTATTCTGGTCAGCGTGGTCTGTGCCGTGGTTACCTTCGTGGGCACCTATTATTTCATTGCCCCGAAATACGAGTCCGGCGCCATGTTCTATGTTAATAACAGCAGCATCACCGGCGATATCTCCGATATCATCAATACCAGCGATATCAATGCCCGGAAGAGTCTGGTCGATACCTACGTGGTCATCCTGAAGGCCCGCTCCACTTTGAATGAAGTGCTTGATTATGCGGAATCCACCCGGTCTGTTGCCAGTCTGCGGGGCATGATCTCCGCCGAGTCCGTCAACGGCACCGAAATCTTCCAGGTGAAGATCACCAGCACCGACCCCTACGAGGCGGAAAAGCTGGCCAACGCCATTGCTGCGGTGCTTCCCGAGCGGATCAGTGAGGTGGTGGAAAACGCCTCTGCCAAGGTGGTTGACTATGCGGTGGTGCCCACCGGCCCCAGCTCTCCCAGCTACGCGCAGAATACCCTGCTGGGTTTCCTGGTTGGCTTCGTGCTTTGCACCGGCGTGCTGCTGCTGCGGGAGCTGTTCGATGTGGTCATCCGGGTTGAAGAGGATGTGCAGAGCTGCTGCGATCATCCTGTCCTGGCCGCTGTCCCCGATATGCTCAATGCCAGCAAGGGCGGCTACTACTACCGGGGTGATGCCAAGACCCGCACCGGCGCCCTGACGGCGGATAAAAAACCGGTACTGGTTGGCCAAGGCATCAGCTTCGCCGCCTCCGAGGCCTACAAGCTGCTGCGTACCAAGCTCCAGTTCTCCTTTGTGGATGGCCATGATTGTAAGATCATCGGCGTTTCCAGCGCCCTGGCCGGCGAAGGTAAGAGCTTGTCCTCTGTCAACCTGGCCTATTCTATGGCCCAGCTGGATAAGCGGGTGCTGCTGGTGGACTGCGATATGCGCCGCCCCTCCCTGAATGCCAAGCTGCCCATCCAAAAGACCCCCGGCCTGTCTAACTACCTGACCCGTCAGGTAGAGCGCTCCGAGGTCATCCAAAGGTACAAAACCGAGGAATGTGCCTTCGACGTTGTTTCCTCCGGCCGTAATCCCCCCAACCCCATCGAGCTGCTCAGCTCCGAGCGGATGCAGAAGGTTCTCGACGAGCTCCGGGCCGATTACGATTACATCATCCTGGACCTGCCCCCTGTCGGCGAGGTTTCCGACGCACTGGTGGCCGCCAAACTGGTGGACGGCATCCTGCTGGTGGTTCGCCAGAACTACTGCGACCGCAATGCCCTGTCCGATGCGGTGAGCCAGTTCAAGTTTGTGGAATCCCGGATCCTGGGCGTGGTGCTGAACTGCACCAGCGACGAGTCCGCCCGCTATGGCAAGCGCTACTACAAGGGCTACCGCCGCTACTACAACCGCTACCAGGGCAGCTATGCCTCCCGGGCCAAGACCGAAAAGGACCAGTAAATCAAGAACCATTGCGCCGCGTGGCGTGTGAAATATTTGAAATGGAGTTGAGTCATATGAAAAAGTTGATCGCCCTGCTGACCGTGTTCGTGCTCTGTGCCGCCATGGTGCTGCCTGCTTACGCGGCTGACGGATTTACCCCCAGTGTCACTAATAAGCCCGCTCCCGAAATCGTCCCCGTTACTGACCCCGATGGCAACCCCGCTGTCGCCATCGTGAAGGACGAGACCGGCGAAATCATCAGCTATGTTTACGAGGGATGTATCGTTATCACCCCCGTGGCTGAAGCTACTACCTCTACCCTGATCCCCGATGATGCCGAAGAGTTGCTGCTGGATGTCTACGCCAAACTGCTCAGCGGCGAGATGACCCTGCCCTATGCCGAGGCTTTCGGCCTGGATGCTTCCAAGATGGTCATCCGTGACCTGTTCGACGTTTCTTTCCTGTGTAACGCCGATTCCGTCGTGGACCATCCCACCATGCTGGCACCCAAGGGTGTTACCATCGAGGTCGTCTTCGATCTGAATGTTGCCGCTGATGAGGAAGTCTACTGCATGACCTATAAGAACGACGCTTGGGGTGCTGTGGTTTCCTGCAAGAACAACGGCGATGGCACTGTGACTGTTGTTGCCGAGGACTTCTGCCCCGTCTCCTTCTCCGTCGAGACCGAGGACGAGCCCGTGAAGCCCCCTGTCCAGACCGGCGACGATTCCGGCCAGCAGCTGATGCTGTGGGGCGGCGTTGCTCTGATCTGCCTGATCGCTGTTGTGGCTCTGACTGTGATCTACAGCCGCGGCATGAAGAAGACCGGCAAGTAATTGAATCTTCCGGAATAGGATGTGCGATATGAAACGGAAAGTCGAAACAAGGCAAATCGTTATCATGGCTGCAATCCTGATTCTGGTGCTCGTGCTCCTTTACAGTGGGCTCCAGATCCTGGAGTCCACTGTTTTTCATCAGGACACGGAGCCTGGCCAGGATGGCACCACCCAAACCATCAAGCGCAACGGCGTTTCCTATTTCCCCCGGCAGGATACCACTGTGATCCTGCTCACCGGTGTGGATACCGAGGGCCCCATGGTTTCCAGCGGTTCCTATAATAATGCCGCTGAGGCGGACATGATCTCCCTGCTGATTTTTGATGATACCAATAAAAAACTGGACATCATCAGCCTGAACCGTGATTCTATGGTGACGATGCCTGTCCTGGGTATTGGTGGCAAGAAGGCCGGCACCCGCTTTGGCCAGTTGGCCCTGGCCCATACCTACGGCACCGGCATGAAGGACAGCGCCAAAAACCTGAAGACCACAGTGTCGGATCTGATGTACGGTCTGCAGATCGATTATTATGTGACCATCAACATGGATGCCATCGGCATTCTCAATGATGCCGTGGGTGGCGTCACGGTCAATGTCACGGATGATTTTTCTGCGGTGGATTCCAGCATCCCCATGGGCAAGGTAAAGCTGGACGGGAACCAGGCAAAGAATTTCGTCCGTGTCCGGCATAACCTTGGAAACCAGCTGAATCTGAACCGGATGGAGCGGCATCGTGAGTATATGTCCGGCTTCGTGGACGCTCTGAAAGCCAAGCTGGATTCTGATCCTACCTTCATGCTCTCCACGCTGGAAGAGGTGAAGGATTACATGGTCACCGATTGCGCCACCGGCACCATGGCGAACATGGCCAACCGCTACAAGGACTATGAAATGCAGGACCTGATCTCCCCCGCAGGTGAAAATAAAAAAGGCACCGAATTTATGGAATTCTACCTGGACGAAGAAGACCTGGACCGGATCATCCTGAAATATCTCTATTCCCCCAAGAAATAATCATAGCCACCGCAGTGTTAAACTGCGGTGGTTTTCTTATGGATAAAAATTAAATAATACATTCCTGCGATAAACAACTAAAAAAACCCGCTGCGTTTTTGCGGCGGGCTTTCAGTGTAACCGTCATTGTGAGGAGTGAATCGACGTGGCAATCCGTTCCTTTTCCCGCAGAATATGAAAGCCGAAAATGTAAAGATATTGTCATCCTGAGCAAGCAAAGCGAGTCGAAGGATCTACGCATGAACGGGCCCTGATGGGTCAATTGGTGCCAAGATCCTTCGACTCGCTGTCGCTCGCTCAGGATGACAGTTTTTAGGGTGGGCAAAAAATAAGTGTCATTGCGAGGGCCGTCAGGCCCGTCCCCCCTCTGTCATTGCGAGGGCCGTCAGGCCCGTGGCAATCTCCTTTGGTTATCGGAAACCTTGGGAGATTGCCACGGCCCTTCGGGCCTCGCAATGACATTCGTTTATTTTGCGAAATACTGCTTGGCGTAGTAGCCGTAGACTGCGGTAGCCGCGGCCAGTTCACCCATGGTGCTGGCTTCGGCAGCCTTGATCTTGCAGTAGTGGCCGATGGAGTAGGCCACCACGCCGGTGGAATACTCAGTGCCGTTGTAGGTGTAGACCGCGGACACGTAGATGCCCTTGTCCAGATCCTTGGCGGCGATGCCCTCCACAGCGCCGAAGTACTCGGAAGTACCGGAACCGGTCATGGCGATGGAGCCGGTGGCATTTTCCTTAGTCAGCACGTCCACACTGTTGTAGGTGGCCAGATCCCACCAGTACATGGTCAGCTCACCCTCAGGTGCGTAAGAGGGAGTGAAGTAGTAGTTGACGGCGAAGGCACCCTCGAAGGAAACCGCAAC
>JAZQHH010000130.1:0-12774 GCA_045540495.1 Faecousia sp. | reverse complement strand
AATTTCAATTCTCGCCCCCGGGTGGGGGGCGACCATCTTGCTAAAATCTATGGCGATGGCATGATGATTTCAATTCTCGCCCCCGGGTGGGGGGCGACTCCGTCCAGTATCAAATTCTGTACGGTTACAAAATTTCAATTCTCGCCCCCGGGTGGGGGGCGACTTTTTCGTTGCAAGGAATGTCCGTTTGAAAGAGAGATTTCAATTCTCGCCCCCGGGTGGGGGGCGACCAGTTTGATAAACTGGCAATATCCAAAACTTTTATTTCAATTCTCGCCCCCGGGTGGGGGGCGACTATTTTTGGGTTTGTCAATCACCAGCAGCCGTTATTTCAATTCTCGCCCCCGGGTGGGGGGCGACTTCTTTTTGTATCTGCCGCTTTGTCTTTTTATAATTTCAATTCTCGCCCCCGGGTGGGGGGCGACATGAGAAGATATTCTAACGGTTGCTGGCGTATATTTCAATTCTCGCCCCCGGGTGGGGGGCGACTTTTTACCATTGCAAGCATAGTGCGGAGAATACAATTTCAATTCTCGCCCCCGGGTGGGGGGCGACATATGATTCTGCGAAACAGAAGGTTGCCGTTTTATTTCAATTCTCGCCCCCGGGTGGGGGGCGACATGACAATGCGTGATGATTTTGCGGTTTTTATTCTATTTCAATTCTCGCCCCCGGGTGGGGGGCGACGGCATATATGCATATATTTATGCTTTTTTTATGCCGCTCATTTTAGTTGGTTTGCACAAAATTTAGACCGTTATCTGAATAATTCGCAGAAAACCAAGGATTCCTAAAGGGATTATTTTGCGCCGATGGGGCGCCTTTTTTATGTTGGGAGATATCGGCGCAGCTACAGAATCATTGGGCCACCGGTTTGAACCAGTGGGGTCACGCCCATGGTTTCGATCTTGTGCTCATAGGAGTTTCCCAGCCTGTATATCCGCACCGAATCGCAGGATTTATCAATCTGTTTTTCAAGTTGACCCTTCAATGTGACCCATTGGGCACCGTCCACAAGCACCTCAAATACCGAGTTTTGAACCCGTATCCCATATTTCTGGCACAGCCTGGCGACACGCCGCAACCGTTTTTCTCCTGCGGCGGTGGTGGTATTCACATCGTAGGTTATCAGCAAAAGCACCCCTTCACCTCCAAACAAACGGCGGATACACATCCAGATCCCCCCGCAGCACCCGGGCAAACAGCATGGCCTGGGTATACGGAATCAATCCAACCGGTATCTTTTCTTTGAAAAACGGGTGGGTAATCTCATCCCGCTTTCGCTCCCGCCACGCCGTCAGCACCACCCTGCGACCCTTTTCGCTGAGCCAGACGCTTCCGCCTTCCACATTGAAATCCCGTTTCGATATTTGTCCCCTGTGAATCAGGCCGATCACAAACCGGTCACACAGCGGCGCCCGAAGCTCCTCAATCAAATCCAGCGCAAGGGATGCCCGCCCCGGCCGCAGGGTATGCAGATACCCCGCCGCCGGATCCAGCCCCACCGCCTCCAACGCCGATCTGCAATCATGGGTCAGCAGTATGTACACAAAGGACAGCAGTGCATTCACCTCGTTTCGGGGCGGTCGTTTGCTGCGCACATCAAATACAAAACCATTCTTTTCGCCAATGATATCATCAAATACGGCGAAATAAATACTGGCCGCAGCACCCTCGATGCCCCGCATCCCGTTGACATCCCCGGCTTCCTCCAATTGCTGCGCCAAGAGCGCCAGCTTCTGCCCGGCAGCATGAATCCGCTCCGCCGCCTCCGGCCTGGAAACGGTGCGGGCATAACGCATCAGCACATCCTTCTCATTACGTATTTTCCCGAACAGAATGTGCCGCACGGTGGTTGAAACGAATCCGGAATCATCCAGACTATTGAATTGGCGCTTGCGCAGCAGCACATTGCCGCTGACCGGACCGCAGACTCTGCCGCAAAATTCCCCATTCAGCCCCAGAAACGTCAGGGTGATATTCTGCTTTCCGCAGAATGCCATCATTGCGGTGGAAACGGTGTTTTTACCGAAAAACACGATAGAATCCACCTGAGAAGCGGGAACCGAAGCGCGCTCTTCCCCGCCTACCGAAACACAGATGTTGTCGTTGCGCAGAAAGGCATAGCTGTCCGGCGTTGTGATGTACATCGTTTCCAGCAGTTTTTTCACAGCGACGAAGCCTCCTTTGCCTCCTGAATGATTTTTTTACAATAATCAGCGGCAGAGGCGCCCAGATTCGGCATACACAGTTCCTGCATGGAGCATCGCTTGCATTTTGGTCCCGGCTCCGGTGGCGGAACCGTGAAATTACGGCGAAATTCTTCAATTTTCCCAACCGTTTCCAGGGTTTTTGCTCTCAGGGAATCTGTAAATGACACCGGCATTCTCCGGTGGGAGGACACATAAAACACCGCCCCCTCCGGGATTCGGGTGCCGTACATTTCCTCCAGACACATGGCCTGGGCGCAAAGCTGCAGTTCGTAAGATTCCTCCTGCCGGAGCTTGCCGTGCTTATACTCTACCGGGTACAGCCGGACCGGATAGGCTGCGGCAGGAATATGGCAGCCGTCCTCATCGGCCGTTGCTTCAATACAATCGCATTTCCCCGCTAGGTTCAGTTTGGAGGAACACACATCGTACTCAAACAAAGCCAATGTCTCACCCCGTCGCTCCACGCGGCTGGTATGAACCCGGCGATGCTCATCCCGGCCTTTGGCCGTATCCGCATTCTCCTGCCACAGCTGCTCATTTGTAATCAGCGCGGCTCTTCGCAGACAAAAACCGGCATGGGCCAGCCGGGATAAGGGGATAGGCTCCCAATCATCCATGGCGGAACCACTTCTCCCCTTCCGGGAGCCGATTCCAGGAAATATCGCCGTAGGCCTCGGACTTGAAGCCAATCTCCACACCGGCAGGCAGAGCAGAGATTTGGACAGAGGCATCATAATCATGGTAGCTTCTGGGGTAAACCACATCGGCCTTTTTCGCAACCCGAACCAGGTCAAACAGCCGGTGAGCCGGGGCGCAGCCCAGCTTGGCCTGACGCTTGCGCTGATTTTCATCGGTATCTGTTCCCACGTGCTTGAAAATAATCAGAGGCGATACCACCGCCATCTCGCCCTTGCTGGCAGAGCGGTCATGCTCATACATATTCAGGATCGCCTCAAACAGGATGTTCAGGTCCCGGTCATCGAAGCCGGTCTCCCCTGCCAGATTGGCGCTGATGAAGCCCCGCACCTCATACAGGCCGAAGGGAATCAGCTGCTTGCGGCCCATCGTACGCAGCTTGTCCTCTGCGGTGGCATTCTCCTTCTCCAGGTAAGCCTCCAGTGTGCCATTATCGATGTTGTCCGCCACTGCCATTCTGGTGATGGAAATATCCAGCGGCAGCACCGGGTCCAGGCTCTTGCCGAAGGTCACCTGGACAGGGCCCCGGACCTGACCGGCGTTGGGGCCGGTAGACATCACCGCGCCGAAGGTACGCACATCGTAAAACAGCTCGCAGGCCTTCCGGCGACCGGCGTAAACCGCATCCTTTCCCTTAGCGCAGTCCTCAAAACCGGCCTCCCGCTTAGCCCGGGCAATGTGGCGGTTGATATTGGTGGACTGCTTGATGATGATTTCCATACCATCCTCACCGGCATAGGCCGCCTCCACATAATTGCGGATGCGCCGCTTGGTGGCCACGTCCGTCAGGTAGCCCTGCATGGTCTGGGGGTCCAGCCGGGGGGTGTTGCCCATGTCCGGATCGCCATTGGGGTTGCAGTTGGTGCAGGCAACATAGTACATAAATTCGTAACGATTCTGAATAGCCATTATGCTTCCTCCTGTGTTTTTTTGTTTTGGGCGGCTTCCATGCGCTCATGGCGAATCCGGGCCAGCATCTGGTAATAGCCCAGCGCGAAATAGGACTGCTTCTGCAGGTCCAGCGCCGTCGGAATTTCCCCGCCAATGGCAGAATTGGTCGCTTCCAGCAGTTTTTTATAGTATTCTCTGATGCCGTGGTGGTTGATTTTTTCAAGATGATGTACACTGAGCTGGCTCAGCCGTCCCAAAACCAGCGCCGGGGTCTGGATGCAGGCCGCATAATAGCGTTGCACCACCGTGGTATTCACATTCATCGCCAGATCCTGGATCGCGCCATAGACCGCCATGGCTCCGCCGCAGTGGTAGGCAGGCTCCGGATGGTTCGGATTATAGGTTTCCATCAAATCAACATCGCTCCCCTCTTGGTTGCGGATCAGCCAGACCTTCAACCATTGGCAGGCCCAGCCGTCCAGATTGTCGTCGGCAGTCCCCTGCCCCTCGTCAGCAGCAAGGAGCCTGGAACGCAGGTAGTTCAGCGCCCGCACTGCCACCGCATCGGGCAAACGTCCGCCGGACAAAATGGCGGTCAGAACCGCCGGTGTCACACCAGAAAGCTCCTTGCTCATGCGGTCAAAAATCTTCTTGTCGTTTTTTTGGTATTTCAGCAGACGGATCAGCCGGCCGGCCAGTTTTAACGGCTTGCAAGGGCCCGTTCCGTAGGGATTGACCAATGCAAGGTCCCGATTCCAACGGTCCAGATTCTGCTGAAGCGCCTCATAACGACCCCGTTCGTACCGGCGGACCATCACCCGGCCACCAACACCTGTCAGCAGCAGAATATGATACCCCGTATCCAGCGGCACAGCCGATTCCCCGGTCTGAACACTGCCGATCAGCCGGTCCGCTGCCCGGCGGGCCTGTCGTTCCGTCTGATCGTCAGCCTCCGGTTCCTGAGAATCATTCGTAAAGCCAAAGAAATTATCATCGAACAGCGGATCCGCCTCCGGCTCCACATCCCGGTCGTACCAGTGGACGAATTTCATGCCGGAAAGGATTGGCGCATCCACCAGCAAAGCATCAAGCCCCGCCTTCACCGCTCCCATAGCGGACTCCGAAACCGGAGCATTGGCCGCCTGCTTCAATCCATAAGAGCAAAATGCCGGTTTATCAAAGCAGATCAGGCCGTCGCCTCTGGCGTGGCCGCCCACCACCTGAAGCCCGCTGATGGGAGCCGCGGTGGTCACAGGAACCGCAGGTTCGCCGGTAATCAGGCATGGCATGGCATCGCCCTGCCGGGGCGGCATCACCGTCTGACGCCATTGCCGCCACCAGTCCAGCAGTTGGGGACTGTTGTGCAACTTCCGTTCATCAACCTGAAAGGAAATCCGGTTGGCAGGCTTAATCTTCTGCTCATCCAGCTTTTCCCGGATCCGGGCCAACACCGCTTCATCCGCGAGCCGCCGGGCGCACAGCGCCGCATCCGGCTCCAGAGCCCCAAACTCTTCCAGGGCATGGAGAAAGAACGAGCTTTTGGCATTTTCCCCTTCGGGAATCACAACACTGCGTTTTTCCACAATGATGTTGCTCTTCTCCTTGCCGTTGGCGAGACTCCCAATATCCGGGCATGGCACTGCCGTATCATTTCCCAGCCGAATCTCCAAAAAATCCGGCGAAGTAGAAGAAAACCAGATATACGCCGCAACAGTTTTCTTGGCATAACCATCAGGCAGGGACAGCTCGTGGCTCACCGCATAGTCATACAACGCCTTCAGCATACACGCTCCCCCCTCCTATGATCTCCGGGCTGCCGTAGGGCGGCACCTCGATAACACCCTGCTTCATCACCGCATGAAACAGCGACAGCCTGGGCTTTGCCTTTTTGCTGACAGAATAGTCGTTCAGGTCGAACACATCATACACCATCCACCCGGCATCCATGTCCTCAGGGATTGGCTGATGGTTGCCATCGCTCTCCCCAAAATAGGCCACAAATTCCCGCAGCCCCAAACCGGGTTGATGGTAGCATTTTCCGCCTCTGATTCTGCGCATGGCCTGCTCGTACAGCTGGGTCACATTCCCAGTAAAGCCGGAATGGGGCACGATCTGCGCCGTGATGCGATAGCGTACATTTTGCAGGGCCACCGTTTGCCGTTGGGTTCGTTCCTCATCGGTGGCGATGGGGGTGTCCGAAACCTTCACCTTCACTTCATTTCGTTTGAAGGAAATGTAGCGAATGGGCGAAAGCACCTCAATGCGCCGAACCTCATAGTGGAACTCCGCTGGTTTGCAATAGATACTTGACAGAATCCCCCGGGCTGCTGATGGGGTAGGAAAGGGGTAAGTCAGCCGTTCCACTTTCCCGTAGGGCGGTGAAAAACAGGCAAAATCGCCCCACACTTCAATTGTTACTGCTTCCAAAAAGTCACCTCCAATTCATTTGACGGCCCCGTCCGTTCTACGGGGCCAAGATAATAAAAACCTTTCAATTCCCTGCTTGTGCTCTTGGCAACAAGCAGCCCATACATTTCTGCGGGTTGTTTTAATTATATGTAATACCCAAACATTTGTCAAGGCATAAAACAAAAGTTTTTGGAATCTTTTTCCTCCGGCAGCTTCAGACCGCTTTTGTCAGAATAGCACTCCCGGTGCTGGGCCCGCAAAAGCCAATATCCGCTGGGGACAGGCTGACCACCTCCCCGCCGGTGGAGCATGACAGGCTCAGCAAATTGCTCCAGGGTCCCGGTGTTGAAAACCGTCACCGTCAAGGGTGCTGCCTGACGCATCAGAGCCGGTGTCATGCCGGTATGCAGCAGAGTCTGCCGCAGCGCGGCATATTCCCGCCCCATTGGCCCATAGGGTACGATCAGCTTCTCGCCTCCATTGTCAATCAGGCGGTAGTGCCGATCCGTCTGCTCATAATTTCGCTCTGCGATGGCCTTCGTCAGTTCCTTTTTGTCCTCCGCCTCCCCAAGGAGCAGCCGGTAATACCGCCGGATATCTCCGGGGTCGTGGATATCCACGCCACCGTTTTGAACCAGAAATTTCACCAGCATTGCCGCGTTTTGGTAATCTTTATCCGGGTAAGCCCGGGCATCCTCCGGTTCAAAAATCACGACCCGCCCCGATTCCGGCGCTCCGTTGCGATTGCAGCGGCCAGCGGCCTGGATGACGGAATCCAGCGGTGCCAGCGCCCGGTACAGGCACCGGAAATCCAAATCCACGCCTGCCTCAATGCATTGGGTAGCGGCCACCCGGCAGGGTTGCCCCTGAGCCAGCCGCTGCCGAATGGTTTCCACCACCCGAAGCCGATGGGCTGGGCACAGGTCCGTGGAAATCAAAAATGCCGATTCCTGATCCTTCTGCCGCAGCAGCTCGTACACCTGCCGGGCATGGCGCCGCAAATTGAAAATACCGCAGACACTGCTTTGTTCGCACATCTCCCGGCCGATCTCCTCCACATCGGTGCGACTATCCAGCCGCCACTGCACCGATACCCGGCGAAGCTGCCGGTAGTACCCCTCGCCCTCCGGCAGAATCTCCCGTGGCACCCAGGTCAGTCCCGGAATGGCCTCAAAACTGGGCTGGGTCGCCGTGGAGAATACCATGGTCATCCGGTACCGGCGGCACAGTTCATTGACAGCTTTGAGTGTAGCGCCGGTCAAATGGGGCGGCAGACTTTGGGCTTCATCAAAAATCACAATACTGTTGGCAAGACTATGGAGCTTCCGGCAATCCCCAGGCTCCTTTGCGAAGAGGGTTTCAAAAAATTTCACAGAGGTGGTAATAATGAACGGTCCGTTCCACTTCCCGGAAAGCTCCCGCAGTGACTCCCCCATCCGGCTTTGGCTGTGGTCGGTCAGCACCGTGGGCATGATTTTTTCGTAAACCGCGCCATTTTGCTCGGCCAGAGTCAAAAAAGGTAGCACCACAATGATTCGCTCTTTTCCGGCAGCCAGCGCGTGCTTCAGCGCAAAATGAAGAAGGGCCAGAGTCTTGCCGGTTCCGGTAGGCGCAGTCAGTGTAAACAGACCGCCGGGGGCATGGGTGCCCATTTCTCCGCAAGCCTCAAACACCTGATTCCGAATCCGATTGACTGGATGATCCCCCCGGGCTTTCTGCCGGATTTGATCCCGGAATTGGTAAAGCCGCTCCAGGCAGGCCTTCGCATCCAGTGGCGGCTGTTTTATCCTTTCAAAATAATCCGCATCCCCTTCCCCGGCCGATACGCTGTAATCCGCGTCCACCAGGCAGGAGTAGAGCATTCTGGTGTAAAGCATCGTCTCCAAATTTCCGGAATCCGGAGGCATATCCCACTTTGGAATGCGCAGCTGTTCCTGAGGGAAGTCATCCCGAAACCGCTGGAATGCCTGGGCATATTTCTCCTTTCCCCCAAGGGCCGGTGTTTTTCCATCGTTGACCGTCAGATGCGGCACCCCCATGATGGTTTGGCGCAGCAGCGGCTCCAACAGGCCATAATCCATCAGACCGGCATGGTGTGCATTGACCGCCTCCAGTACAGACCGTTCCGTGGCGTTCAGCTTTCCGGCCCGGATCAGCATCAGCAGCGCCGCGCCGCATACCGCATGATCCACGTTCTGGAGAAGCCCCCGCAATACAGCCTGAAATGCATCGCTGTACTTCCCAAAATCGTGCAGCAGCCCCGCTACCCGGGCCTGTTCCGCCATCCCGACGGTCTTTCCGTAGTCCGCCGCCAGCTTCGACACCGCCCGAAGATGCTCCGCCGCCAATGGCTGGGCACCGTTGGGAAGCTTCGACTTGGCGTAATATACCGTTTCCATATGCATCATTCCTCCCTTATATTTTGAGGTACTTGTATCCTACCATTTTAACTATCCAATAAATCGTACACAAAAATGGCACCTTATCCGTATTGAAAGGTGCCATTTGTGATTTAATTACTGTATAGCATTGCCAACTTTTTCATGGCCGCTCTTCCTCGGTGATCTGTCCGGCCTGCCAGCTGGCCCAGTTCCAGTCTCGGAAATCCTGCCAGCGATAGGGGTGCTTCCGAAGGATCTGCCGTGCTTTTTCGGCCACCTGGGGATCTGCGTCCTCCCGCAGCCGGGCGATGGCCGGGATGGCGCTATCCCCCAGATCGTCCAGGTAATCCAGATCGATGCTGTCCAGGGTGCCGGACTGGTAGGCGGAAACATTGTAGCCTGCCACCACCGTATCCACATCCACCCACAGCACCGCCGCGCCCATAATGAGGGCCAGAATGACCACGAATTTCATGTACTGCAGCTTCGGCAGGAACAGCCACAGGCAGACCACCACCGTGGCGGCGCACAGGAAGAGCATGACCACCTCCGTCAGTACCCGCAGCCGGGTCAGACCATAGCCGCCGATGTAGAGGAACATTTTCGCGCTGGCCGCGCAGACCAGGAACACCGTCACCAAGCCAACGAACAGGCACAGCAGCCGGGTGGACAGAGGCGCCGCCCCCTCCTTTTTCCGCACAAGGCCCACCGCCATGGCAATGATGCCCAGATTGATGACGCACAGGTAGGCCATTTCGAAAAAGCCCTGCCGGGCATACTGGGCCATGGTATAATCCTCCGGCAAAATGCCGGAAAATCCTCCCACAAAATAGGCCAGCTGGCTCATCAGGTACGCCAGATACACAAGGCCTACCACCGTCAGCACGGTATTCACCGTCAGATGGCTGATACTGAATTTGCCCATGGCCAGCTCCGGCATATTCGTCGTTTTGTGCCGCAGGGCCACGCCCCGGGTGTAGACCAGGCAAGTGATGCCGGTGCCGAAAATAGCGGTGATGACCAGCTGGGGCAGGTCCACCGCCGGCAGCAGCTGCACCAGACCATTAAAGGCCGCATCAGCGGACATCAGCAGCGGAATCAGCATCAGCAGCACCGGCACCGCCACCGCAAGACCCACGCCAATGGCACCGAATCTGCGAACGGCACGTCCCCCGTTTTTCAGAGTGTTGGCGATCCCCCGCAACGCCTGGGGCAGCGGGCCGACGCCATTGAACAGGAAGCTCATGGGTGCGTCCAGCAGGGACAGGAACCCCCCGGCCCGGAACCGGTTCCGCCCCGCCAAATGGCAAAGGGCCAAATCCCCGGCCAGCAGCAAAAAGAGCACCATCACAAATTTCACCAGGCCATCGTCCGACCGTCCGAAGCCTGCGGCAATGACAAAGCACAGAGCCAGCAATATGCCGCTGTAGCCATTCATCCGGCAGCCGGAGCGGAGCAGGTACACGCCGGTACCTGCCAGGCAGGCGATGACCAGCAGCCCGAAGGCCAGGCCAAAACCGCCGAAAAATGTGAAATTACACAGCAAATAACCGCAAACACCGGCGCAAATACCAAACAAAAATTCTTTTTTCCCCGCAGGGAGGGGCGGCTCCTGGGGTGCGGGGCTTTGCCAGGGTATATTCATCTCAGGTTTTTCCATCCTATTACCTCCTATCATCTTTTCCACGGATCGTCGTCCTCCACAAATTCGAACAGGTCCCCGGGCTGGCATTGCAGCTCCCGGCAGATCTGGTCCATGGTGGACATTCGAACTGCTTTGGCCTTCCCGGTCTTTAGAATGGACAGATTCGCCGGGGTCATGCCGATGCGCTGGGCCAGCTCCAGGGATGTCATTTTCCGCTTGGCCAGCATCATGTCAAGATTCACAATGATCGCCATGGCACACCTCAGATCGTCAGGGCGTTTTCTTCCTGAATGGTCACGGCAGCGTCCATCACATGGACCACCACACTGACCGCCAGGCACAAAAACGCCATGATTACCGCCAGAAACACCAGCGGCAGGTAGGCCACGCAGGTCACCGCTGTGATCAGGCTCACCAGGCCACAACACCAGCGGATCTGCCGAATGGCCCAGACATTTTGCCGAATAAACACTTCGCCCCTCAGAATCCGCCGCAGCAGGCAATCCATATTCCACAGTGCCCAACCGATGACCGCCACGCAGCAATAAAACGACAGGGTGATCCACCGCTGCTCGGCACCGGACAAATACCGGAAGCCCGTGTACCACCGCAGGATCCCCGGCAGCCAAAAGATCAGCGCCGCCAGCAGCACCGCCACCGCCCGGTTCACCCAAAGGGTCAATTGGGCTGAAATCATTTTCTTTTCCATTATCTGAACCTCCTGTTGGTGTCACTATAGCACTATAATTATCGTTTGTCAATAATTTATTATAATGTTTATATAATTCACAAAAACGCCGCTCCAAAAAGGAACGGCGTTCAGACTGTCTAAATGCAGTAAATGATTGTTTAGCATACGAACCAACCGTTCTGTCATCCTGAGCGAGCGTCAGCGAGTCGAAGGATGACATACATCTTACATTTTCTCCGCTAAACAATCATTTTCTTTCCTCCCCTCCCCAATCATGCCGCCCCTGAGTGGGGCGGCATGGGGGTGTATCAGCCAAAGATATCCGCGATTTCTTCTTCCGTCATGGTGGCAAGGTAGGGCGTGATGTCCTCCACCGGCTGGACGGAGGCCACCATCGCCTCCAGCTGGGCATCGGTATAGTCGCAGGGAACCTGCAGGCGGAACAGATAGTCACCGTCGCTCCAGTAGAATTCCCGCTCGCCGTAATTGCTTCCAAAGGTCGGCTCTTCAACCAGATAGCCCTGGATACCGGCAAAGGTCCGCAGGCCATGCACCGGTACAACACCCGGGGCGGTGGTAACATTCACGGTCAATATTTCCTCCATTGCGGGATATTTTCCTGCCCATTGTGTAAAGCAAATATCCCGGTCTGTCCCCGGCACACCCCAGCCGAACCATGTCAACATGGCATCCTTATAAATATGGCCCAGGAACTGATTGCTGAATTCCTCCGGTATATCGGGGGTGATGTAGTAGGTTTCGACGGATTTGGGAGCGTCCTCATTGAATTCCACATCCAAGGTGATTTCATGGGTGACGAAGGCCGGGCTTTCGCCGGTGTTGGGGTCCGTGGGCATAAAGCCCGCCTGGGTTTCGGGTACCAGCTCGCCGCCCTTCAGGGCGTTACGAATCAGAGGCGCGGCAGCAGCTGTTACCGCAAGGCCTGCCACCACGGCAGCAACCAGCGCCGCTTTCCAGCCCATCCGCCGGGCACGGATTTGAGTGACCGCTTCCGTTTCGGACAGCATTTGCTCGTCCAGATTGCCAATTGCCTCAAACAATTTTTCAGTTTTCATAACCAAAGTCCCTCCTTGATCAGATAATCTTTCAGTTTTTTGCGTACACGGGTCAGGATCATCAGTACATTGCTTTCCTTTAGACCGTACCGGGTGGCGATTTCGGTGGTGGTTTCCAGGAAAAAATAGCGGCGGATGAAAATATGCCGGTCCCGGGGTGTGATCCGCCGGAGCAGTCGCTGGATGGCGGCCGTCAGTTCGGCGGTATCCAGTTGGGCCACGGGGTCATTTTTCGTGCCAACGCAGTCCGCCAGCTCATCCAGCGCCACCGTCACCATTCCCCCACCCCGCTTCTGGGCATTTTGGGCCCGGTAGCGGCTGAATGCCAGATTCCGGGTGATTTTCGCCAGATACAGCCGAAGCACCTCCGGTCGGTTGGGTGGAATGGTTTCCCAGGCCCGGAACAGGGCATCGCTGACCACCTCTTCCCCATCCTGCCGGTCAGGCAAAATCCGGCTGGCGATTTGCAGGCAGTAGCCGCCGTATTTTTCATTGGTTTCCGAGATGGCGCGCTCATCCCGGGAAATGTACAGGTCCAATATTTGATCGTCATTCATATCGATCCCTCCTTCGAAAGGCCCTTCTGTCTTATAAGACGCAATCCATTCCGCAATCCAACAATTATTTTGAATGTATCCCCCCCTCATAGGGGAGGTGGGCCGCCATAAGGCGGCTCGGAGGAGTGTTTGATTTGCGAAGCAAATCATTTGAAACCTGTGCTTCGCACAGGTTCTGCCGACCCCTCAGTCAGCTTCGCTGACAGCTCCCCTGG
>JAZQHH010000129.1:0-3201 GCA_045540495.1 Faecousia sp. | reverse complement strand
ACTTTTTCCTTATCGTAGATGATACCGGGAGATTGCCACGTCGCTTCGCTCCTCGCAATGACAGCTTGATCTTAGTACGCTAAACAATCATTTACCATTTTATCGATACGCTGGAACGGGCTGCCACAAGGCGGCTCGTTTTTTGATGCAATGCTTCCTCCACGAAACAAGCCTTCATACTCCAAAGCAATTGTAAACTTTTCCGTCCGGTCTACCCGGATTGAATAATTTGTGCTATAATAATATAAAGGAGGGATACCCATGAAACTGACATTTTTAGGCGCTGTCCACGAGGTCACCGGCTCCTGCACCCTGCTGGAGGCCAATGGTAAGCATATTCTCATCGACTGCGGCATGGAGCAGGGGGCGGATATTTATGAAAACTGCGAGCTGCCCGTGGCTCCGGGGGATATCGATGCCATTTTCCTGACCCACGCCCATATCGACCACTCCGGCAAGCTCCCTGCCATGGTGGCCCAGGGCTTCAAGGGGCCTATTTACGCCACCGAGGCCACCCGCCGTCTGTGTGGCATCATGCTCCGGGACTCTGCCCACATTCAGGAATTTGAAGCCCAATGGCGCAACCGCAAGGCCCAGCGCTCCGGCCAGCCGCCCTATGTGCCCCTTTACACCATGGCCGATGCGGAGCAGACCCTGGCCCAGTTTATGGGCTATCCCTATAATGAGATGATCGAAGTCTTTCCTGGCATCAACCTTCGTTTTTATGACGCGGGCCATCTGCTGGGCTCCTCCAGTGTATATATAGAGGTGACGGAAGGGGAGGAGAAGCGCTCTATCCTGTTCTCCGGCGACCTGGGCAACAAGAACCGCCCCCTGATCCGGGACCCCCAGACCCCGCCCCAGGCGGACTATGTGGTGGTCGAATCCACCTATGGCGACCGGCTCCATGGCCCCCGGCCGGATTATGTGGGCCAGCTGACGGCCATCCTGCGGGATACCTTCCAGCGGGGCGGCAATGTGGTGATTCCGTCCTTTGCCATCGGCCGTACCCAGGAGCTGCTGTATCTGATTCGTAACATCAAGGAGCAGGGCCTGCTGGGCCAGCACGGTGATTTTACCGTCTATGTGGACAGCCCCCTGGCGGTGGAGGCCACCCGGATTTATTCCGCCGGGCTGACGGATTACTATGACCAGGAGACGCTGGATTTGCTGGCCCGGGGCATTGACCCCATTTGTTTCCCGGGGCTACAGCTATCCGTCACCGCCGATCAGTCCAAGCTCATCAACGAGGACCGGACGCCGAAGGTCATCCTCTCGGCCTCCGGTATGTGCGAGGCAGGCCGAATCCGCCACCATTTGAAGCACAATCTGTGGCGCGCTGACAGCACGGTTCTTTTTGTGGGCTACCAGTCCGAGGGAACCATTGGCCGTAAGCTCATCGATGGGGCTGCTTTTGTTCGGATTTTCGGGGAGGAAATCGCCGTCAAGGCCCGGATTGCCACCCTTTCCGGCATCAGCGGCCACGCCGACCGGGATATGCTGACGGATTGGCTGTCCCAAACCGCCGCACCCAAGCGGGTCTTTGTCAACCACGGCGATGATGAAGTCTGCGACAGCTTCGCCGCCCATGTGGAGCAGACCCTGGGATACCCCGCCGTGGCACCCTTCAGCGGCGACGAATATGACCTGCTGACCAACGAATGCACCGCCAAGGGCGTTGTGGTGAAAATCACCAAGGTCTCCGACGGCCGCCGCCGGGCCAATGCCATCTTCGACAAGCTCCTGGCCGCCGGGAAACGGCTCCTGCAGGTCATCGAGGGGAGCCGGGGGCTTTCCAATAAAGAGCTGTCCCGGTTCACGGATCAAATCAATGCCCTTTGCGATAAATATTTGAGAAAGTAAGGCAATTACCATGATTTTTAAGGAATTTCAGGGAAAACAGCTTTCAAATCTTGGATTTGGAACCATGCGCCTGCCGCTGAAGGCGGATGGAACCATCGATCAAAGCAAGATGGATGCCATGGTGGACTATGCCATGGCCCACGGCGTGAACTACTTCGACACCGCCTGGCCCTATCACAGCGGCGCTTCGGAGATTGCCATCGGCAAATCTTTGTCCCGCTATCCCCGGGAGCGCTGGTTCCTGGCGGACAAATATCCGGGCCATCAAATCAGCGATTCCTATGACCCGGCAGCGATTTTTGAGGCCCAGCTGAAAAAATGCGGTGTGGAATATTTCGATTTTTACCTGCTCCATAACGTTTGCGAAACCTCGGTGGATACTTATTTGGACCCGAAGTGGGGGATTTTGGACTATTTCCGGGAGCAAAAACGGCTGGGCCGCATCCGGCACCTGGGCTTTTCCACCCATGGCCGGGTGGAGATGATTCGCCGTTTCTTGGATATTTGCGGCAAAGATATGGAATTTTGCCAGATTCAGCTGAATTACCTGGACTGGACCCTGCAAAATGCCGGGGAAAAGTACGAGCTGCTGACCCAACGGGGGATTCCGGTCTGGGTCATGGAGCCTGTCCGGGGCGGCAAGCTGGCAAAGCTCAGCGATGAAAATGAGGAAACATTGAAGGCCCTCCGGCCCGATGCCTCCATTGCCTCCTGGGGCTTCCGGTTTTTGCAGGGGCTGCCCAACGTGACGATGATTTTGAGCGGTATGTCCAATATGGAGCAGATGGTGGATAATGTCCGAACTTTTTCGGAGGAAAATCCAATCAATCAGTCTGAAACCGACCTATTATTCCGACTTGCGGAGGGGATGAAGAATCAAATCCCCTGTACCGCCTGCCGCTACTGCTGCGATGGCTGCCCGGTGGGGCTGGATATTCCGCTGATGATGTCCCTGTGCAGCGAGCTGCGCTATGCCCCCACCACTGTGGGCGCCATGCCCATCGACGCTCTGCCGGAGGAAAAGCGCCCCGCCGCCTGCCTGGCCTGCGGCAAATGCGCGCAAATCTGCCCCCAGGGCATCCCAATTCCGGAAATCATGGCAGAGCTGACCCAAATTCTCTCCGGCATCGTCAGCTGGACAGAGCTGTGCCGCCAGCGGGAAGAGGCCCAAAGAAAACTGCTGGCAAAAGAGTAGGCAATGATTGTTTAGCGCAGTAACAAAAACGCATGTCATTGCGAGCCAGTGCGCACACAGCTTCGCGCTAAGAGCCGCCTACGGCGGTTGCGCTACGCATAGTCTGCGGACTTATGGCGTGGCAATCCCCCGGATTTCCAGGG
>JAZQHH010000128.1:0-11708 GCA_045540495.1 Faecousia sp. | reverse complement strand
CGCACCAAAATCTATGGATAATCCCATTCTACATTGTACGTTCATCGAACTTTTTCCTTATCGTAGATGATACCGGGAGATTGCCACGTCGCTTCGCTCCTCGCAATGACAGCTTGATCTTAGTACGCTAAACAATCATTTACACGCATGAAAACCTTTTTCAACAGCCTGACCCGATGCATGAAACGCAGCGGGTTTTGATTATTTCGTCTTGTTCAAATCCACCAAGCCAAGGACGATCTTGCGGTAGTCCACGGCAATGGGGTACTGAGCTATGGCACCATCGGTGATCTGCTTGGAGGCTTCGGCCAGCAGCCCCTCCCAGCTGGCAGATTCCCACTGGGGCTGGGAATCCACGTAATACATCAAATGATAGCCATGCTGACTCTTGACCAGCCCGTGGTCACCGGCCTTGCGGCTGTCATCGGTGTACCAGGCCACGAAATCCTCGTCCAGACTTGCAGTATCCTTCAAATCCGCCGTCAGCTTGGCATACAGGCCACCGTTGGTTTTGGATCCCTGGTCCTCAGAATATTTGGCTGCCAGGGTAGCGAAGCTCTCCTCGCTCTTGTCCCCGGAGAGCCATTCATCGTAGATTTTCTGGGCCTCTGCCCGGCAGGCCTCCCATTCCAAATCGGAATAAACCACCTCGCCATCCTCCCCCTCGGTGCCGCCCTCCACCAGGATCAGAATGTGGCGCACATCATAATAATCGCCGGAGGACTTGGTGATGCCTTTTTCGGCCAGCGTCTGCTGATTGCTCAGGAACCACTTCTCCATATCCTCGTCGGTGATCCCGGCCTCGGCCTTATCGTACATGGTTTCAAAATAGCAATAGCCCATGTAGTAGGTTTGCATATAAGAATAATAATCCTCAAAGGTGCAGCCGGCGCCCATTTCCTCCTGGAGCATGGCATCGATGGTGGCGTAACCCCCCTGGAGGGCGGCCTGGGACAGGCTGCCCCGCAGCGCATCCAAGTCCGCCTGCATTTCCTTCGACAGGGTCATGCCCTCCTTCTGGGCCAGCAGGGCCATGGCCTGATAATTATGCCAGGTGCTCAGAGCATCATCCAGGAGGAAATGCTGCCAGGTGCCATCGGTCTCGGGGCAGGCCTGCTCATCCAGGGGCTTGGTGTAATCCAGCCCCGCATAGACGGCGTAGTAGCCGTAATTGCCCAAAAAATCATAGACATTGGTCCAGTAGTAGATCTGAAGCTCGCCGTTGGTCAGCTCCTGGCCGCCAACACTGGCAATCACTTTATCCCGCCATTTTGCGGCCTTTTTGTCGGAAACTGTGTAGGATTCCTTATAAAACACATCATTATCCGGCTCATTGAAGGCATTTTTTATCAGCGTCCAGCCCTCAGAGGCGCTCTCCACATCCGCCACGGCCCACCAGATGGCTACGGTAGCCGCCAGCAGCGCCAGAACGGCAACGGTGATGATCACCGCCCAATGCCAGGTCTTTAGCGAAAACTTCTTCCCCTGCGTCACAGCCTCGCCGCAGGAAGGGCAGGTCTTGGCCCCCGCCTTCAGCTCCGCCTTGCAGTGTTTACACTTCATAGCTTCCTCTTTCTCCGGCATTTGCCGGTCCATAATGACCCCAGTCTATCATGGAGGGGATTTATTTTCAAGGGAAAACACAAATTATTTACAATTATAATCACTTGAAAAATCCGGGCAATGGTGGTATCATTTTAAGTTGAGATAGTATGATGGGAGCGAATATCCATGTCCAATAAAACCACCCTGATTTCCGATGAACAGCTGCAAAAGCAGTTTGAATATTGCGACCAAATCGCCGCCTACTGGCAGCAGCGGGACACCGTCCCCAAGGCCTATGTGGAGACCTACGGCTGCCAGCAAAATGAGGCGGATTCCGAAAAAATCCGGGGCTACCTGGCCCAGAGCGGCTATTCCATTATCAACGAAGCCGAGGGGGCCGACGTGGTGGTGATGAACACCTGTGCCATCCGGGAGCACGCGGAGCAGCGGGTTTTCGGCAACCTGGGGGCCCTGGTCCACACCAAGCGGCGGCATCCGGGGCAGAAAATCTTCCTGTGCGGCTGCATGGCAGGACAGACCATCGTTTCCGACCGCATCAAAAACAGCTACCACCATGTGGACGGCGTGTTCTCCACCCACCACCTGTGGCAGTTCCCGGAAATCCTGTGCAATGTCCTCTACCGGGGCAAGCGGCAGTTCTATGTGGCCGACGAGCCCGGCTCCATCGCCGAGGGTATCCCCCAGATCCGGGACAACAAGCTGAAAGCCTGGGTATCCATCATGTATGGGTGCAATAATTTCTGCACCTACTGCATCGTCCCCTACGTCCGGGGCCGGGAGCGGAGCCGCAAGCCTGCCGACATTCTGGCAGAATGCAAAGAACTGATTGGCGCCGGCATCAAAGAAATTACCCTTCTGGGGCAAAACGTCAATTCCTATGGCAAGGATCTGGACTGCGGCGTGGATTTTTCCGATTTGCTTTCCATGATTGCAGAGCTGGAGGGAGATTTTCTCATCCGCTTCATGACCAGCCACCCCCGGGACGCAGGCCGGAAGCTCTTCGACACCATGGCCAAATACCCCAAAATCGCAAAGCAATTGCATCTTCCCTTCCAGTCCGGCTCCAGCCGTGTGCTGAAGGCCATGAACCGGCACTACGACCGGGAGAAATATCTGGCGGCGGTGGCATACGCCAAATCCGTCATGCCGGATTTGGTGCTGACCTCCGATGTGATTGTGGGCTTCCCCGGGGAAACCGAGAAGGAATTTGAGGAAACCATCTCCCTCATCGAAGCCGTGCGCTACGATGCCCTGTTCACCTTCATTTTCTCCCCCCGGCACGGCACCCCGGCGCCCTCCATGGAGCACCCCACCCCGAAGGAAGAAAAGACCCGCCGGTTCGACAAGCTCTGCGCCGTCCAGAACCGGATCTCCGAGGAAATTCACGCCGCCTATGTGGGCAAGGCCCTGCGCTGTCTGGTGGACGGCAAAGACGGCGACCTGCTCACCGCCCGGACAGAGGGCGGCCGCCTGGTCCGGCTAAGCGGCGACGATGCCCTCATCGGCACCTACCAAACCATCACCATCACCGGCTCCACAACGTGGAGTCTGACCGGAAACCGGAAAGAAAAATGATTGTTTAGCGTATCAGATTAGGATGTCATTGCGAGGCCCGAAGGGCCGTGGCAATCTCCTGGTACAATCTCACGAAAAAAGAAATTTGAAGGGATGCAAAATCTTATAAACCTGGTTGCAACCACCTAATATGTTGCTTTTCCGGCATTTCACCGGGAGATTGCCACGGCCTTCGGCCTCGCAATGACATGCGTTTTTTTGAGGGTGCATCCTAAGCGAAACAATCATTTATCCTACTTATTACATAACACAGAAAGAGGTCACGCCCATGGCAAAATCAAATACCGAACTGACCCCCATGCAGCGGCAGTACAATGAAATCAAGGAGCGGAATCAGGACTGCATCCTGTTTTCCCGGCTGGGGGACTTCTATGAGATGTACGACGACGATGCCCGGGTCGCCGCCAAGGAGCTGGACCTGACTCTGACCACCCGGGACCGGGGCAAGCCCAAGGAGGAGCAGACCCCCATGTGCGGCGTGCCCTACCACAGCGTGGATGCCTACATCGCCCGGCTGGTGCAGAAGGGCTACAAGGTGGCCATCTGCGAGCAGATGCAGGACCCCGCCACCACCAAAGGTCTGGTGGAGCGGGACATCACCCGCATCGTCACCCCCGGCACCGTCACCGAAAGCTGTATGCTGGACGAAAACCGGAATAATTATCTGGCCTGCCTCTACGGCGAGGGGGGGAAATTCGGCCTGGCCTTCTGCGATGTATCCACCGGTGCCTTTTTCGCCACGGTTTGCGCCGATATTGCCGCCGCCATTTCGGAATTGGGCCGCTTCGCCCCCTCCGAAGTCATCCGGGGCGGCGCGGGCATCGACGATGAGGCTCTGGAGGATGCCCTGTTCCGCCGCCTGAACTGCTGCGTGGACGAGGGAAAGCCCGGCCAATTTGATCTGAACGCCTCCGAAGCCCTGCTGGAGCGGCATTTCGGTGCCCCCATGGCTCAGCTGGGGCTGACGGGTCTGCCCGCCGCCATCATCGCCAGCGGCACCCTGCTGCAGACCCTGCTGACCCTGCAAAAGAACGACCTTTCCCACATCCGGGAACTGCAATACTACACCACCGGCCGGTTTATGGAGCTGGATCTGGATGCCCGGCGGAATCTGGAGCTGACGGAAACCATGCGCTCCAAGGAGAAGAAGGGCACCCTGCTGTGGGTGCTGCCCAAGACCCGCACCGCCATGGGCGGACGGTTGATCCGCAGCTGGCTGGAAAAGCCCCTGCTGGACCCCATCGAAATCGGCCGGCGGCAGTCCGCTGTGGAAGAGCTGGTCAGCTCCCCCATCTGCCGGGGCGAGCTGCTGGAGGCTCTGAAGGACGTGACCGACCTGGAGCGGGTCATGACCCGGGTGGTCACCGGCACGGTCAACTGCCGGGATCTGCTGGGCTTGGCCCGGGGCCTGCGGGCGTTGCCGCTGGTAAAGGCCCAGCTTTCTGCCACCGAATCCCCCCTGCTTCGGAAGCTGGAGCAGGCCATCGACCCCCTGACGGACTGCGCCGAACTGATTGAAAACACCATCGTGGACGAGCCACCCCTGACCGTCCGGGAGGGCGGCATCATCCGCAAGGGTGCCAATGCCGATGCCGACCGGCTCCGGGATATCATGGAGGGGGGCTCCGGCACCATTCTCGCCATCGAGGCGGCGGAGCGGGAGAAAACCGGAATCCGCACGCTGAAAGTTAGCTTTAACCGGGTTTTTGGTTACTATATCGAAGTTTCCAAGTCCTTTATGAATCAGGTACCCGACCACTATATCCGCAAGCAGACCCTGGCCAACTGCGAGCGCTACATCACCCAGGAGCTGAAGGAGCTGGAAGACCAGGTGCTCACCGCCAAGGACCGTCTGACGGCTCTGGAGTACCAGATTTTCACCCAGCTGCGGGAGCATCTGGCCGCTCAGGCCGCCCGGGTGCAGCTCAGCGCCGGAGCCGTGGCGGCGGCGGATGCCCTGTGCAGCCTTGCCACCGTAGCCATCCAGCGGGGCTATTGCCGTCCGGAAATCACCCTGGGTGGCGAAATTTCCATCACCGACGGACGGCATCCGGTGGTGGAGGTGATGCTGAAGGACACCCTGTTCGTGCCCAACGATACCCGGCTTGGCTCTGCCGAAAACCAGGTTTCCATCATCACCGGCCCCAATATGGCGGGTAAATCCACCTATATGCGGCAGGTGGCCCTGATTGTGCTGATGGCTCAGATGGGCTCCTTCGTCCCGGCGAAATCCGCCAAAATCGGCATCGTGGACCGGGTGTTCACCCGCATCGGTGCCAGCGACGATCTGGCCTCCGGCCAGTCCACCTTCATGGTGGAAATGAGTGAGGTGGCCTCCATTTTGAAGCACGCCACCTCCCGCTCCCTGCTGATTCTGGACGAAATCGGCCGCGGCACCTCCACCTACGATGGCATGGCCATCGCCCGGGCGGTGCTGGAGTACGCCGCCAGTCCCAAAAAACTGGGGGCCAAAACCCTCTTCGCCACCCATTACCACGAGCTTTCCACCATCGAGGAGGAGCTTCCCAACGTAAAAAATTACAATATCGCCGTCAAAAAGCGGGGCGACCAGATGATTTTCCTGCGGAAAATCGTCCCCGGTGCCGCCGACGACAGCTACGGCGTGGAGGTCGCCAAGCTGGCGGGGCTGCCCAACAGCGTCATCGCCCGGGCCAGAGAGATCCTCTCGGAGCTGGAAAGCCAGGAAGGCGTTCAGCGGATCATCAAAGAGGAACCCGACGACCAGATTTCCATGCTGGATCTGACGGCCCAGCAGGTCTGCGCCGCCCTGGGGGCCATTACCGTAGAAACCCTGACCCCCATCGAAGCCATGAACGAGCTGTACAAACTGAAACGGATGCTTGATTGATATGCACAAACAACTCCCCATCCAATTAAATATTTCAGAAACCCGCTGGGGCATTCGCTACCTGCTGTTCCAGCTGGTGTTTCTCGCCACCATTCTGAATTACATCCTTTACTTTATTTTCCCCGGATATAACAGCGCGCACCTGAATTTCGCCTATTTTTCCATTAATTATATGGCTGTTTGTTGGATTTTCCGGGATTTTATACGAAACGCCGCAGCGGATTTTCCCAATCGGTGGAAGCGGACGGTGATGGCCGTGAGCCTGGGCTTTGTTGTGTATTACCTGTCCGGCATGGCCCTGTCTGCCATCACCTACCGGTTTTTCCCGGATTATGTAAACGCCAACGATGCCGCCATCAACCAGGCCGGGCAGCAGAATTTTTATCTCATCGCCGTCGGTGCGGTGATCCTGGCCCCGGTGGCGGAGGAGCTGTTTTACCGTGCGCTGGTCTTTGGGACGCTCCACCGCAGGAGCCGGATTCTGGCCTACGCCGTTTCCACGTTGGTTTTTGCCGCCATCCATGTCCATGGGCTGGACCCGGTAAGCTTCGTCCAGTACCTCCCCGCCGGGCTGGTGCTGGCCTGGGCCTATGAGTTCAGCGGCAGCATCGCCGCGCCCCTGGCGATCCATATCGCCGTCAATACCATCGGCACTCTGTCAATGAGGTGATAAAAATGCCAAAAATCATCCAATTATCCCCCCATATTGCCAATTTGATTGCCGCCGGTGAGGTGGTGGAGCGTCCGGCCAGCGTTGTGAAAGAGCTGCTGGAAAACGCCGTGGACGCCGGGGCCTCCAAGGTCACGGTGGAGATTCGGGACGGCGGCATGACTTTCCTGCGGGTCACGGACAACGGCTGCGGCATGACAGCCGAAGATGCCAGAACCGCCTTCCTCCGCCATGCCACCAGCAAGCTCCGCACCGCCGAGGACTTGGCATCCATTGCCACCATGGGCTTCCGGGGCGAGGCTCTGGCAGCCATCGCCTCTGTCAGCCGCATCGATTTGATGACCAAAACCGCCGGTTCTCTCATGGGTGTGAGCCTTCATCTGGAGGCCGGTGCCGTCACCGAGGAATCGGAAGCCGGCTGCCCCGACGGCACTACTATTATAATAAGAGATCTGTTCTTCAACACCCCCGCCCGGATGAAGTTTATGAAAGCCGATTCCGTGGAAGGCAGCCGGGTGGCTGCTGCGGTACAGATGCAGGCCCTGGCCCATCCAGAGGTGGCCTTCACCTTCATCCGGGACGGCAAGCAGGCCCTGTCCACCCCCGGCACCGGTGGGCTGGAGGCGGCGGTTTACTGCGTCTATGGCAGAGAATGTGCCAAAATGGTAAAAGTGGACAGCCGCTGGGAGGGCTACAGCCTGACAGGCTTCGTCAGCAAGCCCACGGATTCCCGGCCCAGCCGGAGTCTGCAGACCTTCTTCGTCAACGACCGGCCGGTGAAATCCAAGCTGCTGATTGCGGCTTTGGAAGAGGCCTATCGGAATCAGATCATGGTGGGAAAATTCCCCGCCTGCGTGCTGCATCTGCGGCTGCCTGCCACGGCGGTGGATGTGAACGTCCACCCCGCCAAGACGGAGGTAAAATTCCTGTCGGAAAAGGCGGTTTTTGACTGCGTCCATTACGGCGTTCTGGGAGCCCTGAACAAGACCCCCGACCGGCCCCAGGTGGAGTTTAAGAAACCTGTAACCCCCTCCGATTCCGCATCCTTGCGAACCGGTCCGCAGACTGGTTCGGCAATCCCCTCCAATAAACCTGCACCCCAAAATAACAATGTCATTACGAGCCAGTCCGCAGACTGGCGTGGCAATCTCCCCAACAAACCTGCCCAACCGGGTTTCTTCCGCACCATGACCCCAGCGGAATTCAAGACCTTCTCTGCCGCCATTGCCGATGCGCCCCAGCCCAAAAAGGAGGCCGCCATCGCAACGGTTGCCAAGCTGGAACAGCCCGCTCCCCTGCCCCTGCGGGAAACGGTCATCCTCCCATCCGTAGGGGCCGATGCCCACATCGCCCCGCCTCCGAAGCACACTGTCATTGCGGGCCAGTCCTCAGACTGGCACGGCAATCTCCCCGATTCCCTGTCATTGCGAACCAATCCGCAGACTGGTGTGGCAATCCCCTCCGATATCCCCACAATTCCAAAGGAGCCTGCCACGTCGCCTTCGGCTCCTCCCAATGACGCAGATCTGACGGAGCGTATGGAACAGACCGCCATGGATATGCCCGAGGAAATCCAATGGCGGATGGTGGGCGAGCTGTACCATACTTATATTATAGTAGAAGAGGGCGAGGATGCCTTCCTCATCGACAAGCACGCCGCCCATGAGCGGATTCTCTTCGACAAGCTGAAAGCCAATCAGGAGGCCATTTCCGGCCAGGCCCTGCTGACCCCCATCCCGGTGCGGCTCAGTGCCGAGGGGGCGGCGGAGCTGCTTGCCAATCGGGCAGTCCTGGATGAACTGGGCTTTGAAATCGATGAATTTGGCGAAAATACGGTTCTTCTGCGACAAATCCCCATGGATTTGTCCCCGGCCGATGCCGCCGAGGCGGCGGAAAGTCTGGCTGCGGATTTGCTGAGTGGCCGCCACGATAGCAAAGACACCGTCCGGGACGAGATTCTGCACACCGTGGCCTGCAAAGCCGCCATCAAGGCCGGCTGGCACACCGACGAAAAGGAACTGCTGGCCCTGGTAAAGCAGGTCATGGCAAGGGAAGACCTGAAATACTGCCCCCACGGCAGACCCATCTGCGTCACATTGAGCAAAAAACAGCTGGAGAAGCAGTTTAAGAGAACATAATTGGAGGTCATGTTATGTCAAAACTAAAAGAAAACTGGAGCAAAAAGCTGTGGTATGAGAAATCTATATTTATTGTTGGAATGCTCTGTTCGGTAAGCGTTATCGTGTTAGCCTGCCTGCAGCTGTTTAATGTCTGGGAAAATGCCGGAAATGTATATATGCCCCTGACCGCCTTGCTGATGTTGGTGCAGGCCCTTGAGAATCGGAAAAAGAGCCGTGGCCTTGTGATCCTGAGTCTGTGCGCCGCCGTCTTCATCTTTATGGTTTGGATTCTGGTCCTGTTTGTGCTTTAAAGGGAGAATATAACATGAGCAGTGTAAAACGTTTGAGAATTGGTCTGATCGCTCTGGCCATTGCTCTGGTTTTGATTCCCGTTATTATTGTGGGCATCACTGGAAACGGCTTGGGGGAGATCGTCAGCCATACGCTGGTTTCTCTAAGTATTCTTACTCTCATCGGTGCGATCCTTCTTGGCGCTGATAAAAAGGAGAAATACAAGTTTTTCTTCAAGATTGGTGTCAGCATTGGTTTGTTGATCGTTCTGGTCAGCGTTTGGCTATAAGGAAACTGCCATGAACAACATTATCTGCATCGCCGGGCCTACCGCCTCCGGGAAGACCGCTCTGGCGGTGGAGCTGGCGAAGGAATTTGACGGCGAGGTGGTTTCCTGCGACTCCATGCAGGTCTACCGCCGGATGGACATCGGCACCGCCAAGCCCACCAGGGATGAAATGCAAGGCATCCCCCATCATATGCTGGATGTGGCGGAGCCATGGGAGGATTTTTCCGTCAGCCGCTACTGCGCCCTGGCCACCCCCATTGTGGATGATATCCTCGCCCGGGGCAAGACCGCCATCATCGCCGGAGGCACCGGCCTTTACATGGATGCCCTGATCCGGGGCAACGGTTTTGCCCCCTACCCCGCCACCGGCCGCCGGGAGGAGCTGGAGGAGCGAGCCGACCGGGAGGGCATCGAAGTCCTGATGGAGTGGCTGAAAGAAATCGATCCGGAATCCGCCGCAAGACTCCACCTGTCCGACCGGAAGCGGATTATCCGGGCCCTGGAGGTCTACCTGGAAACCGGCGAAACCATCACCGCCCACAACCGCAAAACCCAGGCCATCCCCCCGAAATATTCTCCCCTGTGGCTGGGAATCGGATTCGATGACCGGGCAGAGCTGTACCGCCGCATCGATTTGCGGGTGGACATCATGCTGAAAATGGGGCTGATTGACGAAATCAAGTCCCTGCTTTCCGAAGGGGTCCCCCCCAAATGCACCGCCATGCAGGCCATCGGCTACAAGGAGTTCGTTTCCGCCCTGGAGGGCCAGGCTACCATCGAAGAAGCGGCAGCTCTGGTCCAGCAATCCTCCCGGCGGTACGCCAAGCGGCAGCTGACCTGGTTCCGCCGCAATCCCAATATGAACTGGCTCATCCGGGACCGGGAGGAAATTCTTTCATCCGCCCGACGGCTTATTCAGGAAACCGACAAGTGAATAGTGTTATGATGTATGCATCCCAAAGAAAGAGGTCATACATATGTCAGACACATTGAATTTACAGGACGCCATTCTGAATGAAGTGCGCCGGGACCGGGTTCCGGTGACACTGTTCCTGATGAACGGCTTCCAGCTCCGGGGTATCATTACGGGCTTCGACAGCTTCGTTGTGGTGCTGGTGACCGATGGCAAGCAGCAGATGATCTACAAACACGCCATCTCCACCCTGGCACCCATGAAGCAGCTGAAAGCCGCGACACCCACCGCATGAAACCGACACAAAAAGGCGACGGAGTAACATTCCGTCGCCTTTTTGTGATGAAACATCATGTCATTGCGGGCCAGTCCGCAGACTGGCGTGGCAATGACAGCATATTTTGTACAGAAAGGTCGAACCACCATGTCCATCGCCCAGAATGTTGCCGCCATCAAGGCGGATATTGAAAAGGCCGCTTTATGCTGCGGCCGTGACCCGAAAGAAATCCTGCTCTGCGCCGCCACCAAAATGAACGATGCCGAGGCCGTGCGGCAGGCCATTGCCGCCGGAGTTGACTGCTGCGGTGAGAATCGGGTTCAGGAGCTGACCCAGAAACTCTCCGAAAATGCCTACACCGGAGCCCCTGTTCATTTCATCGGCCATTTGCAGACCAACAAGGTTAAGCAGGTGGTGGGCAAGGTGGATCTGATCCAAAGCGTGGACCGGCTGAAGCTGCTGGAATGCATCCAGGCCGAGGCCGCGAAGCAGGGCATCATACAGGATATCCTGCTGGAAATCAACGTCGGCGAGGAGGCCAGCAAAAGCGGCTTCGCCATGGACGACATCCTCCCCCTGGCCGAAAAAATGGCAGATTTCCCCAACGTTCGGCTCCGCGGACTCATGGCCATTCCCCCGATTTGCGAAAATTCCGGGGATAATGACAAATTTTTTCTAAAAATTCATCGTCTGGCTGTTGACATCAGGGCAAAAAAATACGATAATGTATGGGTCGATATATTGTCTATGGGTATGTCCGGGGATTACGAGGACGCAATCCGCTGCGGCAGCACCATGATTCGGGTCGGCACCGCCATTTTCGGCGCCCGAAACTATAATAAGTAAATTTCATCACCAATGATGTATGATATGGAGGAAACCAACATGAGCTTTTGGGATAATGTGAAGAAGTTCGCCCAGCCCTATGCGGACGACGAATACGATGACTACGATGAGCTGGAGGGCTACGAGGAAGAGGCAAGTCAGATCGTAGCCATGTCGTGCTGTGAGCCAAGGAGTTGGGGAAACATGTTGTCTTCCTAAGACAGCTTGGCCTCCGACTTGGGATAATGTGAAGAAGTTCGCCCAGCCCTATGCGGACGACGAATACGATGACTACGATGAGCTGGAGGGCTAC
>JAZQHH010000127.1:0-18362 GCA_045540495.1 Faecousia sp. | reverse complement strand
CCCCTGTAACCAATCCTTCATCCCACCACCGGATGGGCTTCAATATACCGGTCCAGAATCTGGCAGGCCAGCATGACCATCCGGGTGCAGGGGCGGATTTTGTAAAATTCCGCTGCGCGGGGGGTGGGATTGGGATGGGAGGGGGGATTTTTCAGAATTTCCCGGCAGACGATGCTTCCGGCCTGCTCCCGAAACTGGGCTGCAAGCTCCTGGACCAGATGGTAGTGGGCCTTCTTGCAGGCGCCGTCATCGGGGCCGTCGTAGCCATAGAGCAGCCCGGCCACCATGAACATCCCACTGACCGCCCCGCAGACCTCCCGAAGCCGTCCCATGCCGCCGCCGAAGGAGGAGGCCATCTTTGCGGCGAACTGAGGCTCCAGCCCGGTCACATCGCAGTAAGCCACCGCCACCGCCTGGGCACAGTTGTACCCCTGAACAAACAATTCCGCTGCCTGTATTTGATGATCCATATGCATACTCCTTTGTGGGGTAAATGATTGTTTAGAATAGGAAGCACCCCTTGCCCCCCTCATTTATGAGGGGGGTGGCCGAGCGCAGCGAAGGTCGGGGGGAGTCCGAAATATTGTAAATTGTATACTCCCCCCGCCCCTTCGGGGCACCCCTCTCATAAATGAGGGGGGTAAGGAGTGCTACCGTAAACAATCATTTACATTTTTATCTCCCTCATCATACCACACACTTTCCGTTCTTTCAATGCATAACCCTACTGAAATGGCGCAAAATGTTGAAAGAAAAGGAGAGATCGAAATGAGGAAGTGCATTGCGCTGGTTTTGGCATTTGCCATTGCGCTGAGCCTGACGGCCTGCCGGAAAGAGAAACCGGCACAGAATACAACCGTCACAGACCCCTATGACCGCTTTGACAGCTACGACGACCGCTCCGCTGCCATTTATGAGGATGCCCTGGGGGATTTTTATGATGCCTATCAGGCGGCCCAGCAGGCGGAAACCGTCTCCCGGCGGTACGCCCTGATGGCGATTGCCGAGGCCAAGCTTTTGGGCTCCGGGGTGATGCTGCCCCTGACCGCTGGGGGCGGCAGCTACACCATCTCCCGGGCGGCGCCCTATACCGCCCCCTACGCCCTCTGGGGTAACGATGCCGACCGGTTCGAGAAGCTGCTGGTGACCAATACCCCCATCACCGCCGCCCATGTGGAGGCCATGAAGGCCCAGTGGGGCAAGCTCCGGGGCACGGGAAAATATTGGGATTGGGCAAAGCAATATCTGAAGGACCGGGACTATGATTTGAAGGACACCTACCGCATCGCCTATTCCAGCGACCCCAAGACCTGGGATGCCCTGGCCACCTCCCGGGCCTCGGATTCCCGGGCTATCGTGAACACCTACGCCAGCCTCTACCAGTACGATTGTGAGGGGACCCTCCAGCCCGCCCTGGCGGAGCGGTATGAGGTCACTCAAAATTCTGATGGTACGGTAGACTACACCTTCTATCTGAAAAAGGGCCTGAATTGGGTGGATTCCCAGGGGCGCCGGGTGGCCCCTGTCCAGGCGGACGACTTTGTGGCCGGGATGCAGCACATGATGGATGCTGCCGGTGGCCTGGAGTACCTGGTGGACGGCCTGATTTTGGGGGCAGGGGAGTATATCAGCGGCGAGATTACGGATTTTAGTCTGGTTGGCGTGAAAGCCAAAGATGAACACACCCTGACTTATACCCTCATCGAGGATGTGCCTTATTTCATGTCCATGCTGGGCTACAGCGTCTTTGCGCCTATGAGCCGCTCCTTTTACCAGTCCAAGGGTGGCAAATTCGGCGGCGAATTTGATGCCTCCGCCTCGGGCTACACCTACGGCAGGTCCCCGGATACCATCGCCTACTGCGGCGCCTACCTGGTGACCAACGCCACGGCGGAAAATACCATCGTTTTTCGGGCAAATGATGGCTATTTTGATGCAGATAATGTAGAAATCGAAACAATTATCTGGCGTTTCAACGACGGCAAGGATGCGCTGAAAAGCTATCAGGACACCATTTCCGGGACTATCGACGGCACGGGGCTCAATGCCTCCTCCATTTCCAAGGCCAAGTCCGACGGGGTTTTCCAGCGGCTTGCCCATGTGTCCGCCCGGGATGCCACCACCTATTTTGCTTTCCACAATCTGGATCGCCAGGCGGTGGAGAATTTCAATGACGGCAGTGCCGCTTCCCAAAAATCCGGGGATCAGCATCTGCGTTCCCGGCTGGCGCTGCGGAATGTCCATTTCCGCCGGGCCCTGTGCTTTGCCCTGGACCGCTCTGCCTATAATGCCCAGACCGCCGGTGAGGATCTGAAAACCACGGCCCTTCGCAATTCCTTCACCCCGGGCACCTTCGTTCAGCTGCCGGAGGAAGTGACCATCGAGATCGGGGGCCAATCCAAAACCTATCCCGCCGGGACGGATTACGGGCAAATCATGCAGGATCAGCTCACCGCCGATGGCCTGCCGGTGACGGTTTGGGACCCCAATGGGGAGGCGGGCATCGGTTCTTCCGACGGCTTCGACGGCTGGTATCATCCCGAAGCGGCGGCCCGGGAGCTGTCCATCGCCTTGAAGGAACTGGATTTCAGCCCCGGGGAGCCCATCGTGCTGGAGATTCCCTATTTCTCCGGCAGCGATGCCCAGTCCAACCGGGTGAACGCCTATAAGCAGTCCGTGGAGAAGGCCCTGGGCGGGGCAGTGCGGATTCAGCCGATCCCATGTCCGGACCGGAACCAGGTCAATTACGCGGGGTTCTATATCACCATGGGCTATGAGGCCAATTACGACATCTATGACCTCTCCGGCTGGGGCCCGGATTACGGTGACCCCCAGACCTATCTGGGCGCCCTGCTGCCGGAGTACGAGGGATATATGACCAGAATGTTGGGAATTTTCTAGGATTATGGGAAAATATCTGTTTTTTCGGGGACTTCGGGGCGTGATTTCTGTAATGATCGTGGTGGCGGTGGTGATGGTGCTGCTCTACGGCCTGCTGGACCGGAACCTGATTTTCGCCAAGGACAGCGCCTACACCCACCAGAAAAACAACGCCAAAGAGGTCTATAAATTTCAGCAGTGGGAAAACTATGGCTATGTGGACTATGTGCCTTTTGCGGATTACCTTGCCCGGTTGCTGGGGGCGGGGGAGATCAGCCAGTCGGACTATGACGAGGCGGTGAAGCTGGGCAGCAGCTCCCTGACCAAGGATTTGATAAAGAAATTTACGGCCCATTACGAGGCGGAGGGCTACACCGTCACCCATTTGGCGGCCAAGCGCCGGGGGCAGAAATTCCAGGATGGCGGTGAGCCCCGGCTGTTCGCCCACCGGGATATCCCCCTGGCTTCCCGGCTGTGGCGGTATCTGACCGGCATCGTGACCGTTGACAACATCCATCGGGCGGAGGGCGTGGAAAATCGGGGGCTGCGCTTCACCTGGTTCGACCCGGCCTACGGCGGCGAAAAATTCTCCCCAGCCATTATAGGCAACGGTACCATTCACAAATATCTGCTGTATTTTGATGACCGGTTTCCATTTGTCCATCAAAATTTCATTAACATCAACCTGGGCCAATCGTACAGCCTGAATAAAGGCGTGGATGTTTACAACACCATGACCGATTCCCAGGGGGCCAGAGAGCAGCGGCAGCTGACCTATCCCACGGGGCTGACAGCCCTGACCGCTGATGATCTGCATTCGGCAGTCCATGTGCCCGGCTCCTATGAAAAGGGGGATGGGTTTGTCAAAACCCACTTTGTGGATGACTATACCGGCATCACCACCCGCCGTCAGGGCCTGTCGAAGCTGGGGTATTCCTTCGCCATTGGCATTCTGTCGGTACTGCTGGGCTATGCCATCGCCATCCCGGCGGGGATTTGGATGGCCCGCCGCCGGGGGCGGTTGGCGGATAAATTGGGCAGCTTTTATATTGTGTTCGTCATGGCGGTGCCGTCCCTGGCCTATATTTTCCTGCTGAAGGCGGTGGGGGAGAAGCTGGGGCTGCCCACGGGCTTTGATTTGGAAAACCCGACCCTTGCCATGTACCTGCTGCCGGTGGTGTCCCTGGCGTTGCCGTCGGCGGCGAATCTGATGAAATGGCTCCGCCGCTATATGGTCGATCATATGGATGCGGAATACGTCCGTTTCGCCCGGGCCAGCGGCCTGGGGGAGGGGCAGATTTTTCGTACCCATGTGCTGCGAAATGCGGCCATTCCCATCATCCATGGCATCCCGGCGGGAATTTTGGGGGCGCTGGTGGGGGCCATCATCACCGAGCGGGTCTATGTGGTGCCCGGCGGCGGCAACCTGCTGACTGAGGCCATCAATGCCTATGATAACGGTGTGATCGTGGGAGTGACGCTGTTTTATGCGGTGCTGTCGGTGGTGGCGGTGATTGCCGGGGATTTGCTGATCTCGCTGGCGGACCCCAGAATCCGGTTGGGCGAAAAGGGGAGGACGTAAAATGTCGGATGAAGAATTATTTTCCTTCGCCCCGGAGGATGCCCAGGCCCTGGAGCATATCGCCGCGCCGGAATATTCCTACTGGAAATCGGTTTTTCGGATATTTTTCAAGAAAAAAATCAATATTTTACTGCTGGTTTTGTTGGCGGTTATCTTGCTATTTGCCTTTTTGTACCCCATTATCGTGGGCTATGATCCGGATGTGGACCCCTATATCAACCTGCTGGACCCGGGCTCCAAGCACTTGAGCCCCGCCGGGGCGGTGGAGCGGTTTGGCTTCGGGCTGCGCTGGATTCTGGGCACCGGGGCGGCGGGGCAGTCCACCTTTGACGCGGTGTGGTACGGGGCTGGGATATCGCTGTCCCTGGCTCTGATTTGCGCCGCCATCAACATGACCCTGGGGGTAATCCTGGGGGCGGTGTGGGGCTTTTCCCGGCGGGTGGATGCGGTGATGACGGAAATCTACAATATTGTGGCAAATGTGCCATATATTCTGCTGATTTCCGTGCTGGTGTTGATTTTCAGCGGCAGTTTTTGGACCATGGTGCTGGCCCTGACCGTCACCGGCTGGCTGGGCATTGCCTATTTTGTAAGGACCCAGGTGATGATTTTGCGGAACCGGGAATATAATCTGGCCTCCCGGTGCCTGGGCACTCCCATGGGCCGGATCATCACAAGAAATATCCTGCCCTTTATGACGTCGGTAATCGTGACCCTGGCGGCGGCAGAAATTCCGTCCTATATTTCTTATGAGGTGTTTCTCAGCTTCATCGGTCTGGGGCTGAAGGAGATGTCCCTTGGGCGGCTCATCGGCGCGGCCCAGAGTTCCATGCTGACCCCGGGCTGGGAGCTGGAATTCTGGAGCCCGGTGGCGGTGGCCTCGGCCATTGCGGTGGTGCTCTACGTCCTGGGCCAAAACTTAGGCGACGCCTCCGACCCCAAACGGCATATCTGATCGCCGATTTGGAACGGGAGATGATTGTTTGGCAGATGAACACTGCGCCCCAATAACGCATGTCATTGCGAGGAGCGAAGCGACGTGGCAATCCGTTCTCCTCGCAGCAAGAAAAGAGTACGGATTGCCACACCAGTGTGCGCACTGGCTCGCAATGACATGCTTTTTTTCACTGTTAAACAATCATCCACACAACCATCACAGAAATGAGGTGCGATCAATGGAGCGGAAGGTGATTCTGGCCGTCAGGGATTTACAGGTGGAATTTCAGGTTCGGGGGCAGGTGCTGCGGGCGCTGCGGGGCATCGATTTGGATTTGTATGAGGGGGAATCTCTGGCCATCGTGGGGGAGTCCGGCTCCGGAAAATCGGTGCTGACCAAGACCTTCGCCGGGATGCTGGAGGCCAATGGCCGCATCAGCGGCGGCTCCATTGCATTTCAGGGCCGGGATTTGGCGCGGCTGCATCCAAAGCAGTGGCCCAGGCTCCGGGGCAGCCAAATCGCCACGGTATTTCAGGACCCCATGACCTCTCTGGACCCCATCATCCCCATTGGCCGCCAGCTGACCGCCGTCATCCGCCGCCATCAGGGCTGCGATGCCCGGGAGGCGGAGCGCAGAGCCATCGAAATGATGGAAAAGGTGGGCATTCCCGAAGCGGCCCGCCGGTTCCATGACCGGCCGTTCCAATACTCCGGCGGTATGCGGCAGCGGATCGTCATTGCCATCGCCCTGTGCTGCCGGCCCAAAATACTGATTTGCGACGAGCCCACCACCGCCCTGGATGTGACCATTCAGGCCCAAATTCTGAACCTGATTCGGGAGCTGCAAAAGGAATTGGGCTTTACCATTGTGTTTATTACCCATGATTTGGGGGTGGTGGCCAATATTGCCCATCGGGTGGCGGTGCTATACGCCGGGAAGATCGTGGAATTGGGAAAGGTGGAGGAGATTTTTTACGATCCCCGGCACCCCTACACCTGGGCGCTGCTGTCCAGTCTGCCCCAGCTGGCCCGGGAGGACGGGGAGCTGTTCTCCATTGCCGGAACGCCGCCTTCTCTTTACCATGAGATTCAGGGGGATGCCTTTGCGCCCCGGAATCCCCACCGGTTACGGATCGATCAGCTTCAGGAGCCGCCGTTTTTTCAGGTGACCCCCACCCATTTCGCCCGGACATGGCTTCTGGACCCCAGGGCTCCGAAGGTGGAAAAGCCGGAAGCGATTCGGGATTTGCACAACAAACTGCGCCGGGAGGGATAGGATGGAAGTGCTGTTAGCGCTGCGGAATGTGGACATTCGGTTTGGAGAGAAATATGCGGTAAAGGGGGCCACCTTTGATGTTTACAAAGGGGAAACCTTTTCACTGGTGGGGGAGTCCGGCTCCGGCAAAACCACCATCGGGCGGGCGATTCTGCGAATTACCCCTACCGCTGGCGGTGAAATACGCTACAAGGGTGAAAATATCTGCGGAAAACTCCCGAAATCCAGGGAACGGGAGCTGGTCCGGCAAATTCAGATGGTGTTCCAGGACCCGGCGGCTTCCCTGAACGAGCGGGCAACGGTGGAACAGATTGTGTCGGAGGGCCTGCGAAACTTTCATCTTTACCAGGATGAGGCGGACCGCCGTCGTAAAGTCGAGAAAATCATGGGGGAGGTGGGGCTGCTGCCGGAGCATCTGAGTCGCTATCCCCATGAATTTTCCGGGGGCCAGCGGCAGCGCATCGGCATCGCCCGGGCCATGGTCATGGAGCCGGAGCTGGTCATTGCCGACGAGCCTATCTCGGCGCTGGATGTGTCCATCCGGGCCCAGGTGCTGAATCTGATGAAGGGGCTCCAGCGCAGTTACGGCATCACCTATCTGTTTATTGCCCACGATTTGTCAGTTGTTCGGCATATTTCCGACCGGATCGGGGTGATTTATCAGGGGAAAATTGTAGAAATCGCAGAAGCGGAGGAACTGTTCCGGCATCCCATGCACCCCTATACCCGAAGTCTTTTGTCTGCGGTGCCCATCCCGGACCCGGTGCTGGAGAAAGAGAAAACCCTGATCCCCTATGACCCCACTATTCACGACTATGAAGGGCAAACCCCGGAGCTGGCAGACATCGGCGGCGGGCATCTGGTGTATGGCAGTGAGGCGGAGTTGGCCGCCTATCAGGAAAATCTGGAAAACGGTACGCCCATTCCCGCAGAAATCTACCGGGAGCCGGTTCCGCAGCTGCAGACCGTTTCACCGGGCCCCGGCCGGGGGAGGCGTGTCGGCCGATTTGCGCTAGCCCTGGCTGGAGTCGTTTTTGGCGTGCTCGCCCTGTGCCTTTTTCTCGCGGTGATATAAATAGCCCCCGCTTCGCAAGGCCGCTTTGTGCCTTTTGGAGCGGGGGTATTCGCAGTGTGATTCATTCGCAGCAGAACAGCAGCTTGACCAGGTCGTAAAGGGGGCGTTTTCTGTTCAGCGGGCGAAGGAAGCCGGTGGAATAGATAAAAGAAAGCACATCCTTTGTCTGCTTCGGATTCCAGAGCCGGTGGCCGGAAATATCGCAAAATTCCCATTGCTCACTTTTTGCCACAGCCTCCAGGTGCTTGTTCATCTCCGGCTGCTGTTGCTCGTCCTTCAGAGAAATCAGGGCAACACGGCAGCGACTGTCCGAGGCTTTGATATGCCGCAGAAGCCGGCTTAGCTTTTGATCAAAGGCGGCAGCATCCTGCGCGAACAGCTCCCGATCCGCCCCGCCGATATGCAAATAAACGTCCTGCGGCTTCAGGGGCGCCACAAAGTCATCGTAGAGGCCGATGGCATTGTCCACACTCAGCCCGGCAATGCTGCGGTTATACAGATCAAAATCCAGGTCGAAGGCCTGTTTCAGCTCACAAAGGGGGATGTGCCGGTCCGCCTCGCCGCCGAACACCACAAGGCCGCCAGGGTTGGCCAGGGCATTCAGGGCGCGGTAGGTGTGCAGTTGCTTTTCCATATCGGGCCTCCTTATGCCTGTTTTCTGTCCAGCGCGGCGTTGCGGATGTATACCACCACATTCAGCGACACAATGGCCAGGTTCAGCAGATACACCGTCAGCACATAGTTGAGCTGTCCGGTAATCAGCTTGGCAGTGATGCCTGCAACGTAACCGGTGATGATCAGCAGAATGAAGGGCAGGCTGGTACCCTTTGCGGTCCGGGCCTTGTATGCCTTGATGACGTTCAGCGGCCAGGACAGGCCAAAGCAGATCAGCATGATCGTTTCAAAAATAGAACCCATATTTATTCTCTCCTTATGCAGATTTGGATGCACACAGACTATCATGGCTGGAGAGGAAATGCAATTTTTCCTAATTTAGAAACGGAAATTTTGGATTTTATCCGTTTATTTTACTTTCAAAAGTCGTTTTCGAAAGAAATATGTGGTATAATGATTCAAAAGGAGGCGGGAAGATGGCGCGGCGTGATACACTAAAGAATATTCAGCGGCGGTTGTTCCGTACCCAGGTGATTTTGATCGTCACCCTGGCGATTTTTCTGGGCGGTGCCGGTATTTTGCTGAATCTCCATTTTGAAACAGAAAAACGGGACCAAAATCTTCAAAATGTTGCGGAAACCATTGCCCAATCCCCACTGGTGGCGCAAAATGACAGCGTGGTACTGATGGAGTATCTGGACTCGCTGAAGGGCTCCCTGAACAATATTGATGTGATCTCCGTGGTAGGCGTTGACCATACCCGGCTGTACCACTCCAACCACGCCCTGATCGGCACCGTTTACGATGGGACCCTGCCGGAATTTTCCCAGGGAAAGCAGTATTATGCTGCCAGCGATACCGGCCCCTCCGGCGTCCAGCGCCGGGCCTATGCGGCGATCTACGACGATGATGGCAATTATCGGGGCTTCGTCATTGCGGTGATGCTGATGGAAAATATCCGGCAGGAAACCATGCAAACCATGCTGGTATTTCTGCTGATTGCGCTGGCGGCGGTTTTCATGGAGCTGATGATCTCAGCGGAGCTGTCCCGCAAGATCAAGCAGAGCCTGCTGGGCTACGAACCGGATGTGTTTACTGCCATGTATCAGGTTCGGGATAATATTCTGGAGGCCCTGAAGGAGGGCATCATTGCGGTGAACAGTCAGGGCACTGTTCAGTTTGCCAATCAGGCGGCGCAGGCTATCCTGGGAGAAAATCTGGTGGGCAAGCCCCTGTCTGATCTGTGGCTCGGCAAGGTGCTGAAGGGGACGGATCGGGAGTTCAGCATTCCCGGCAATATCGGGGCGGTCAATGTTTTGGCGGACAGGCTGCCGATTCAGGAGGATGGTCGGCAGATCGGTGCCGTTGGAATCCTGCACAACCGCACGGAGTATACCAAGCTTATGGAGGATCTGTCCGGCACCCGTTATTTGGTCGAATCCATGCGGGCCAATAATCACGATTTTACAAACAAGCTCCATGTGATCCTGGGGCTGATCCAGATGGAAATGTATCAGGAAGCCACGGATTATATTGAAAACATCACGATGGTCCAGCGGACCACCATCAGCAGCATCATGCAGGCGGTGGACGAACCGGCGGTGGCGGCGCTGCTCATTGGCAAAACTGCCCGGGCGGCGGAGCTGAATGTCCGATTTATTCTCCGGGAGGGAAGCCACTATGCCAAATCCGACCTGCCGCTGCCTGCGGAAACCTTGGTGACGGTGATCGGCAATCTGGTTGAAAATGCCTTCGAGGCTATGAACGGAAAAACCGGCTATGATGGGAATAAGGAACTGCTGCTGGGGATATATTCCCGGCCCGATGCGGTGCTGATTACCGTGGATGACACCGGCGAGGGCATTTCAGACCTTGATCATCTGTTCGACAATGGCTATTCCACAAAAGGACCGGGTCGGGGTACCGGACTGTACCAGGTACGGACCATGGTGGAGGCCCTGGGTGGCAGGATAACGGTACAATCCCAGCCGGGAGTGGGTGCGTCCTTCTCCGTCAGCTTTATGAAACAGTGAGGGAAACGATGTATCAGGTTTTAATCGTTGAGGACGACCCTATGGTCGCCATGATAAATGAAAAATACGTACAAAAGCACAGCCAGTTTGCCGTGGCGGGCATCTGCCGGGATGGCAGGGCGGCACTGGATTTTCTGGCTGTGCATCAGGTGGATCTGTTGATTATGGATGTGTTTATGCCCCAGATGGACGGCTTTGAGACCCTGCGGCAGATTCGAAAGCAGAAAATTTCTGTGGATGTGATTATGGTCACAGCCGCCAACGAGCGGGAATCTTTGGAGGAAGCGCTGCATCTGGGCATTGTGGATTATCTCATCAAGCCCTTTACCTTCGACCGGTTTCGCATGGCGCTGGATAAGTACATCTCCCACATGGATGCGTTGAAGGATTTGGATACCCTCAATCAGAAAAGCATCGATTTCATCATTGATACCACCAGAAAAAAGAGCGGGGATCTCCATCCGAAGGGGATACAGGAAAAGACCCTCCAGCTTATCGTGGCCCAGATGAAGGCGGCCCCCGGGGTATGGCTCACCGGCGACGAGATCGCGGAGCGGGTAGGGCTCACCGGCGTTACCGTCAGGCGGTATCTGAATTATCTCACCGATGCCGGTATCGTTACCGGTGAGATGAATTACAGCACCGGCGGGCGGCCCTGTATGAGGTACATCTACGGGCCGTGAAGAAAGACGTCCCGGTATGGCAGAAGTGATATGCTACCCCATAAGAGACAGTGAAAAAGAAAACTGTTTCTTATGGGGGTAGCATATCAGAAGCCACACCGGGACGTTATTTTTTAGTATTCTCCCAGCCAGCGCTGGCTGGTGACGGGGATGGGATGGTTTGCTTTCAGACTGGCGGGAACATCCAAAATTCGTTGATTCCGGCTGCCCCGGAAGCTGATTTCCAGGCTTTTTTCTTTCATAATAAAGGGTCCGTCGATCAGAACATCGATGGTTTGCAGCAATTCCCGCTGGGCCTGGGTGCCGCGCAGAAGCTGCTCGAAGGTGAAGCCGGAGTAGGAGGCCACCTCGTAGCCTGCCTCTTTCAGCAGCCGGGCCAATTTGGCGAAGCCTTCCGCCTGGGCAAAGGGCTCACCGCCGGAAAAGGTCACCCCCCGGCACAGGGGATTGGATTTCACAATTTCGAAAATCCGTTCCTCCTCCATGGGCGTCCCGCAGCCAAATTCCCAGGTTTCCGGGTTGTGGCAGCCTTCGCAGTGGTGGGGACACCCCTGGCAGAAAACCGTGGTCCGGATGCCGGGGCCGTCAACGATGCTGTCGCTGACGATGCCGGATAAATCAAGCATCCTTGCTCAGACCGTGCTTGACCCGGTCCCGCTCCTCAGCCCGCTTGGCGTCGTTCCACTTGTCCATGGTGCCCACCAGGTAGCCGGTGATCCGGCGGATCCGCTCGAAGCCGACACCCTGGCCCATTTTCTCATTGGTACTCTTGATGGTCATAAGTATTCCTCCTTATTCGATTCCCTGGAATGCAGGCATTTCAGGGTACAGTCTTCTCAGCTCTTCCACACGCTCGAAGGGAATTTCCTCACCCTCCCGGCGGCCGCAACGGGGGCAGACATCGCCGATGATGCCCACATAGCCGCAGACCGGGTCACGGTCAACGGGATGGTTGATGGAGCCATAGCCCACGCCGAAATCGTGCATACAGCGGACCACGGACTCGAAGGCCTCCACGTTGTGGGCGGTATCGCCGTCCAGCTCCACATAGCTGATGTGGCCGGCGTTGCACAGGGCGTGGTAGGGGGCCTCCAGCCGAATCTTGTCGTAGACGGAGATGGGCTGCCAGACGGGGATATGGAAGCTGTTGGTGTAGTATTCACGGTCGGTGACGCCGGGGATGCGGCCGTAGCGCTTCTGGTCCATCCGGATAAACCGGCCGGACAGGCCCTCGGCGGGGGTGCCCAGCAGGGTGATGTTCATTTTCAGCTCCTGGGACTTGCGGTCGCAGTAATCGCGCATATAGCCGATGATCTCCAGGCCCTTCTTCTGGATCTCCTCACTGGCGCCGTGGTGCTGACCGTAGAGGGCAGTCAGCGTTTCTGCCAGGCCGATAAAGCCGATGGACAGGGTGCCATGCTTCAGAACTTCCCGCAGGTCGTCCTGCATGGTCAGCTTGTCGGAGTCCAGCCAGATGCCCTGGCCCATCAGGAAGGGGTAGTTGTAAATGTGCTTGTCCGCCTGAATCTCGAAGCGATCCAGCATCTGCTGGGCCACCAGTTCCAGCATGGCCTGGAGTTTTTCATAGAAAACCTTCTCATCGCCCTTGCTTTCGATGGCGATGCGGGGCAGGTTGATGGAGGTGAAGGACAGGTTGCCCCGGGAGTAGGCGATCTGACGGCTGGGGTCGTAGACGTTGCCCATGACACGGGTGCGGCAGCCCATAGTGGCCACCTCCGTCTCAGGACGGCCGGGGACATAGTATTGCAGATTGAAGGGAGAATCCAGGAAGGTGTAGTTGGGGAACAGCCGCTTGGCGCTGACCCGCATACTGAGGCGGAACAGGTCGTAGTTGGGGTCGGACTCGTTGTAGTTGATGCCCTCTTTGACCTTGAAGATGTGGATGGGGAAAATGCAGGTCTCGCCGTGGCCCAAACCGGCCTCCAGGGCCAGCAGGATGTTGCGGATGACCATGCGGCCCTCGGGGGTGGTATCGGTGCCGTAGTTGATGGAGGAGAAGGGGGTCTGGGCACCGGCACGGGAGTGCATGGTGTTCAGGTTGTGGACCAGGCCCTCCATGGCCTGCTTGGTGTCCCGGTCGGTCTTGTGGGCGGAGCGCAGGGAGGCCCGGTTAATGAGCTTGCGGGCCATTTCATCGGAGATGCCATACTTGCCGCAGAGCCCGGCGGCGATGGCATCGATGAAGGCGGGGGCGCTTTCCAGCTTGGCGGTTTCGCCGGTGGTCTTTTCAGCCTCGGCGATGATGGCGCTGATGCTTTCGGATTCATCGTCCAGATCCAGGTAATCCTCCACCGCATCCCGAACCCGGCGGGTGAAGGCCTTGCGGTAGGTCTTGGCAACGCCTTCGGCCATGGCGTAATCGAAGTTGGGAATGGACTGGCCGCCGTGCTGGTCGTTCTGGTTAGACTGCAGGGCGATGGCAGCCAGGGCGGCGTAGCTCTGGATGCTCTGGGGCTCCCGGAGGTAGCCGTGACCGGTGGAGAAGCCGCCGTGGAACAGCTTCAGAATATCGATCTGGCAGCAGGTGGTGGTCAGGGAGTAGAAATCGAAGTCGTGGATATGGATGTCGCCCTCCCGGTAGGCTTTGGCGTGTTCAGGCCGGAGCAGGTACATCTCGTTGTAGGCCTTGGCACCGGCGGCGCCGATTTGGAGCATGGAGCCCATGGCGGTGTTGCCGTCGATGTTGGCGTTGTCCCGCTTCATGTCGCTGATGCGGGCATCGATGTTGGTAATCTCGTCGATGGTCTTCATCAGCACGGTGTTGGCCTCCCGGGCGCGGGTCCGGTTGGCCCGGTAGAGGATGTAGGCCTTGGCGGCGTTGTTGAAGCCGTGGTTCATCAGCTGCTTTTCGACGGTGTCCTGAATGGCCTCGATGTTGGGGGCCTCCTTGGGGAAGCGGTTCTCCAGCTCCCGCTGGACATCGTTGGCCACCCGGGCGGCGTCGGCGGCGTTGCCGTCACCGGAGACCTCCAGGGATTTGAGGATCGCACCGGCGATTTTGTTCTGATCGTACAGCACCACACGGCCGTCGCGCTTGATAATGCTCTGAATCATGGTGAATTTCCTTCCTCATCGGTTATTGGCACAATATCTTGTGTCGCAGTAGTTTCTCTTCCACAATATATTGCCACAATTCCAGCCTCTTGTCAACCACTTTTTGTGTCCGGGACGGGGCTTTCTTTTGATGCTGTGCAGTCTTTACAAATTTCATGGAATATTGTATGATAAAAACAAAACGAAAAGGAGCATTTTGACCAATGACCGAAAAAGAGAAGCGGGACGCAGGACTTTTGTACGATGCCAACTACGACGAAGCTCTGCAAAAAGAGCTGATTGCCAGCCACGACCGTTGCTATGAATACAACCTGGTTCGCCCCTCCGATCTGCAGACCCGCCGGACCCTTTTGAAGCAGATGCTGGGCAGCACCGGGGAGCATTTCACCATCACCCAGCCCTTCCGCTGCGATTATGGCTACAACATCCACCTGGGGGAGAATTTTTACGCCAACTATGGTCTGGTGATTCTGGACTGCGCGAAGGTCACCTTTGGCGACAATGTATTTGTGGCCCCCAACTGCGGCTTCTACACCGCGGGCCACCCCATCGACGCTGTCCGACGGAATCAGGGGCTGGAATACGCCTATCCCATTACTGTGGGGGATAACGTCTGGTTCGGCGCCGGGGTCCATGTGATGCCCGGGGTGAAGATCGGCAGCAATGTGGTCATCGGCGCCGGCAGCGTGGTGACAAAGGACATCCCCGATAATGTGGTGGCCGTGGGCAACCCCTGCCGGGTACTCAGGGCGATTACGGAAGAGGATTGTCAAGAAAACTGACGGTGCGGTGAGTGGTTGTTTAGCGAACTGGCGCAGGAGCGCCCGAGGGACTCTTGTAGGAACACCCGTCCTCGGGTGTCCGAATAAAGGTTGTCAATAGAGGTACAAAAATCATTGTAATTCACCTTGGAAAATCAGAAAATGCGTCGCATTTTCTGCGGACACCCGAGGACGGGTGTCCCTACGGTGTCAATTTGTAATTGTCGCATAAATAATCATTTTCACTCTGACAAATAAAAAATCACAGCGAGGGTTTTATAACCCTCGCTGTGATTATTTATTTGCGGATCATGCGAAATACTGCTTGGCGTAGTAGCCGTAGACGGCAGTGGCTTTTGCCAGGGCCTGCATATTGGAGGTATCCTTGGCAGCAGTGGACTGGCAGTACCGGCCCAGGCTGTAGGTCAGCACGCCGGTGGTATATTCCACACCGCCGGAGGTATACACGCCCACGGCGTAGATGGCCTTATCGATGTTCTTGGCGGCAATATCGCTGATGGGTGCGGTGTATTCGTTTCCGCTGTGATTGGTCATCACGATGGAGCCCGTGGCGTTGCTCTTGGTCAGTTTGCTGACACTGTTGTAGGTGGCCGCATCCCAGTAGTAGAAGGTCACATCGCCGTCCACCGCCTTGGAGGGGGTGAAGTAGTAGTTGATGGTGAAATAACCTTCGAAGGATACCGCAGAGGAGCGGCTGCTGAAGGCAGAGGAAGTATAGGGGAAATTGGCGGTCTTGGTGGCACTGGCGGCGACGATGGTGTCCATCATGCCGGCGTAATACTCATCCACCAGAGCCAGCTGCTCAGCAGTCAGGCTGCTGTTCATCAGGCTGTAGGTCTTGTAGTTGAAGTATTCCTGGGCGGCAGCGCCGTAGTTCAGCAGGGCCACGCACAGCGCCTTGGTTTTGGTGCTAGTGGACTTGGCGATCCGGCTTTCGGCGTAGACCTTGGGGCTGTAGGACTTGAGGTCGCTGTAGACATAGGTGCCGTCGGGCAGCTTGGCGTAGATCTTGAAGTAGATCAGGTCGCCCATGAGCTTGGCAGCGATGCCCTGGCTGTGGACCACAAATTCGGAGCCGGAGATTTCAGCGCCGGAAATGATGTTGGTGGCGTCGTCGATGGTGCCATCGGTTTTGGGGGAGTTCCAGGTCAGCAGACCCATGTCCTCCGGCTCCAGATGGGTGCTGTCGGAGGCGATGAAATAGACGTTCAGCTTGATTTCACCCTCGAAGGACAGGGTGGCGCCGGAGGGAGTCAGGGTGGGGACGGTGAAGCTCTGACCGCAGACGGTGCAGGTGCCGCCGGACCAGCTGTGGGTGCAGACCAGGTCGCAATTGCCGCAGACACCGTCAGTCCAGCTGTGGACACATTCGGCGGCCACATAGCTCAATGTCAGGGTTCCGTCGGAGTTTTCCACCAGGGTGAAGGTGATTTCCCGGCCCTTGGGCACATAGAGCTTATCGGAATTGGCGCCGGTGATGGAGGAATCATAGAGGATGGCGGCGGTCACACCGGTGCCCAGGTAGCCATTGGTCATGAACCACTTGACATTATCGGCAGATTTTACAGCCACATAGCTGTCAGCAGTGAAGGTGACCACCAGCTTGCCGTCCACGAACAGGTAATCGCCGATGGTGGCGTAATCCTCTTCGCAGCCGTAGTTGGCGCCGTTGATCTGGCCGAACAGGTAGTAATCTTTGATAGGCTCGCCCATGCCGCAGATGGTGCAGACCTTGTTGGTGAAGTTGTGGCTGCAGATCGTGCCGCAGGCGCTGCAGCTGCCGTTGGACCAATTGTGGTCGCCCAGGGCAGCGCCGGTGTAGCGGTAGACGGTGCGGGTCTCCACCTTGCGGCTGTTTTCCACGGCGGTGTAGGCGGTGTCGCTCCAGGCGGACCAATTGCCCCACTCCTGGCCGTCGGGCACGGCGGTGTAGGTGGTGTACTTCTGGGCATAGACCTCGGCCACGAAGAACCAGGCAGAGTAGCCGCTGGTACAGCTGCTGGTGTTGGAAGTCTTGTAGCTCATGTCGCTGGTGTCGCAGGTGTAGGTGCTGGGATTCGTGGTGCTGTAGTAGGCGTGGAAAATGTTGTGGGTGCTGGTTTTGGAAGCGTAGGAATAGCCGTCGCCGGCGGTGCTGCTGCACCAGTGGTAGTACAGATAGCCGCTGAGCGCATCGGAGTTGATGACGGTTTTGGTGGTAGCGGTCTCGGAAGCGGTGACCTTGGAGGACTTCTTGTTGTACTTGGTGTACAGGCTGTTGCTGGTGCTGAAGCCGGAGGGCCAGCTGTTCACATATTCCACCGTGCCGGTGCCGCTCTGCTGCCAGGAGGTGGAGGTGCAGTCGGCATAGCGGTACTGGGTCTTGGTTTCAATCAGACTGTCGGCCACGCCCACAGGCTTGTTCTCGCTCCAGCTAGTCAGCTGGTCGGCGGAGATATCGTAGCTGTCGCCGCACTTGGAGCAGGTGTAGTGGAACAACTCGTAATTTTTGCAGTTGGCGGGGGTGGAGGTGGCGGTGTAGCTGTGGCCGGTGGCGGGAACCACGGTCTGGGCCTCGAAGACGGCACCGCACTTGGTGCAGTGGGAACCGGCGGTCAGACCGGTGGCGGTACAGGTGGGAGCCACGGCGGCATCGGTGACGATGTTGTGATCGCAGGCCCAGTCGGCGGGCGGAGTAATGGCGGCGCTGCCCACGGTGAAGGGAGCGGTCCAGACCACCACGTTCTCGGTCTTGTAGGTCAGGGTGCTGCCGGAAACATAGTAGTTGCGTACATCGGCAGAGAGCTCATAAGTATAGTAGCCGGAGCTCAGATTGCCGAAAGCCAGACCGGCATCCACCGCGCTGCTGCGCAGATTGTAATTCTTGGTGTTGCAGTTGTAGCTGCTGGACAGGACAGGGGTGGCCAGGGTATCCTCGGCGGAGTAAATCTTGGCGTAAGCGGTGTAGATGTTGTTGTACTGGGAAACCAGCTCACCAGAGAGGTTGTAGGAAGCGCCGACACTCAGGTTGCTGGCCATGGCGGGGCTCAGGATCGCCAGATCATCGTACAGATAAGTCACAGGGGTCACATAGCCGGCGCTCAGGTAGCCGTTGGTGCCATTGTAATTGACCTGGTACCAGTATTCACCGGCGCTGTTTTTATACACACCGGTGACTTCCACGGCGGCGCCGTTGGCAACACTGGCCAGGGAGGAATAGCTGGTGCTGGGATACTGGCGCAGGTTCACGGTGCCGGTGGTCTTGCCCTCGAAGTGGGCGGGATACTCGGTACAGTTGGCAAGATAGGTGTCATCACTGGGGGTTTCGGTGCTGGAGTCGATGCCGGGGAAGTTGGCGTAGCAGATGTTGCAGTCAACGTCGCCGGAAATGCCGGAGATGCTGCCCTCCCAGGAGTACTGCCACAGCCAGGTGCCACCGTCGTGG
>JAZQHH010000126.1:0-19328 GCA_045540495.1 Faecousia sp. | reverse complement strand
CGGCGGGGACCAGGGTGGGCCGGACATAGGCGCTGTACTTACCGGCGGCGTTCTTGCCGGTGGAGATCAGCTTGCAGGTGTAGCCCCGCTCCTTGAAGGCCGCCACGTCGGCAGCGGAAATCCGGCTGATGCCGGCCACGGGCACGGTATCCCGGTCGAAGCTGACGCCGAAGGCGATGTTGGAGGACAGAATCACCTTGTGCCAGGTGTCGATGCCCTCCACGTCGGTGGCGGGCTTGGCCTCGGCATAGCCCAGGGCCTGGGCCTGCTTCAGGGCCTCGTCGTAACCCAGACCCAGCCGGGTCATGGAGTCGAGAATGTAGTTGCAGGTGCCGTTCATAATGCCGCCCACCTTGTGGATGGACTGGACACGGCGGGAGCGCTCCAGCTCGGAAAGCCAGCCGATGCCGCCGCCAACGGCAGCGGTGCAGCGGAACTGAACGCCCTTGCTTTGGGCCAGGGGCAGCAGCTCATCGTAGAAGCTGCAGACCAGAGCCTTGTTGGAGGTGACGATATTTTTACCGGCCTCGATGGCGGCACGGACGAATTCGTAGGCGGGGTGCAGGCCGCCCATGGCCTCCACCACGGTATCGATGGTGTCGTCGTTCAGAACACTCTGGAAATCCTTGGTGACCTCCGCATCAGGCAGGTGAACATCCTCCAGGCAGACCACCTTTGCCACCTTGATATCGTCCATATCGGCAGTGATGTCGTAAACGCCGCGGCCAACGACACCAAAGCCAAGCAGACCAATTTTCATAATCTCTCCTCCAATTATCTATCAATTATCTATTCTAATGTATCCCTGCGGAAAACTCTTGCTTTTTTGACTGAAACAGTATATCATATACCTGCTGAAAATGCAATAGCCGCAAAAACCAATGGTTAAAAAGAAAAACGGCCCCGTTTTGTGCGATTTGGTAGCCAATGGGGCCGGTTCAGGAGGATACGACATGATTTATCATTCTACCCGCAGTGATTCACTGTGTGCCGACAGCGCCCAGGCGGTGCTGGAGGGCTTGGCCGCTGACGGCGGTTTGTACGTTCCTGCCCAGCTTCCGGCCTTCGACTGGAAGGGATGCCTTCAGGGCTCTGCCATGGATATGGCCACCGCCATTCTGTCCGCGTTGCTGCCGGATATTCCCGATATGGAGAATCTGGTCCGGAAGGCCTACACCGGCAAATTCGCCACCGAGGAGCTGACGCCTGCTGTTCCCGTGGGGGATTTCCATGTGCTGGAGCTGTTCCATGGCCCCACCTCCGCTTTTAAGGACGTGGCCCTGTGTATGCTGCCCCAGCTGCTGACCGCCGCCCGGAAGGCCAAGGGCGTGGAGGAGGATATTCTGATCCTCACTGCCACCACCGGCGATACCGGCAAGGCGGCCCTGGAGGGCTTCCGGGATGTGGATGGTATCAAAATCTGCGTTTTCTATCCCGATGGGGGCGTTTCCCAGGTCCAGCGGGCCCAGATGGTGACCCAGGAGGGCGAAAATGTGACGGTTTGCGCCGTGGTGGGCAATTTCGACGATGCCCTGACCGGCGTGAAGAATATCTTCGCCGCCTGCCGGGACAAGGAAATGAAGCACCGGCTGTCCTCCGCCAACTCCATCAACATCGGCCGTCTGGCCCCCCAGATCATGTACTACTTCAAGGCCTACCGGGATCTGATGGACGCCGGGAAAATCAAGCTGGGCGACGAGGTGAATTTCTCCGTCCCCACCGGCAATTTCGGCGATATTCTGGCGGGCTACCTGGCGAAGAAGCTGGGGCTGCCCGTGGGCAAGCTGATTTGCGCATCTAACGCCAACAATGTGCTGACCGATTTCATCCGCACCGGCACTTACGACCGGCTGCGGCCCCTGTACAAGACCACCTCCCCCTCCATGGACATCCTGGTGTCCAGCAACCTGGAGCGGCTGCTGTACCTGCTGAGTGAGGATGCGGCCCTGGTGGCCTCTCTGATGAAGCAGCTGAATGAAACCGGTGCCTACACCGTCCCCGCCCCGCTGCTGGCCCAAATTCAGGAGCAGTTCTGGGGCGACTTCTGCGACGACAAGGGCGCCGAGGCCGTCATGGGCAAGGTTTGGAAGAGCCATGGCTATGTCTGCGACCCCCATACCGCCTCCGGCTGGATGGCTGCGGAGAATTATGTAAACCAGACCGGCGACAGCCGCCCCATGGTGGTGCTGTCCACTGCCTCCCCCTATAAATTCCCCGAGGCGGTGCTGACCGCCATCGGCGAAGCTCCCGCCGGGGACGGCTTCGACCAGATGGAGCAGCTCCGCGCCGCCACCGGCGTGGCCATTCCGAAGAATCTGGCCAATCTGCGTACCAAAACCGAACGCCACACCGGCGTGATTGAAAAGAGCGAAATGCTGAATTTCGTGCTGGGACTGTAAAAAACGGCCCTTATTTTGAATATTTTCCTTAGTAGGGGAGGGTCTTGTCCCTCCCCTGCGGAGTTGTTGGGGTTCAATGACATATATTCTTTTAAGGAAAATGTTAAAAAACTTGAAATTATTTGAATTTCATCAATTTTGCCATTGCTTTTCTGGGAAAAAAGTTATAGAATGAGGGGTAGCGTACAATAAAAATTATGCCTCCGTCCATGCGGGGGCTGTCTGGGAGGAGAATATGAAAAAACTGCTCTGTTTGTGTGCGATCCTGATGCTGGTGCTGGGCCTGTCTGTCGTGGCCTCTGCCGCCCCGACCACGGCGGCTGTTGTGGGCGCCTCCGAGACCGCTCCGGTGCCCGGGGAGATGGTGGTCGTCACCGTCTCGCTGACCGGTTGTGATCCGGTGCGCAGCTGCAAGCTGGTATTTGACTATGATTCCGCTGTTTTCGAGCCTGCCATCGGCGCTTGGATGATCGCCGGTGACAGCCGGTTCGATCCGGCTACCGGCACCGCTTCCATCAATTGGGAAACCGCCGAAGCCCCCGATGGCCAAGTGTTCATGCTGAACCTGAAGGTTCGCAAGGATGCGGTTCTGGGGGATACCACCATCAACTGCGTGGTGGCCTTCACCGATGAGGCCGGGGCCGAGAGCTACTGCTTCAACGTGACCCCTGCCCGGCTGACGGTTTCTGCCGAGGTCTGCCACCATACCTATGTGCAGAATCCTGCCGAAATGTACATGAAGTCCGAGGCTACCTGCACCGCTCCCGCAGAATACTACGAAAGCTGCACCCAGTGCGGCGCCGCCGGTGAGACCGTCTTTACCAGCGGCGAGCCCATCGCCCACCTGTTCACCGAAAATGTGGACGAGGCCTGTCTGGTGACCCCTGCCAGCTGCACCACCGGGGCGGTATACAAGCTCAGCTGCCCCGCCTGCGGCGAAATGAGCGAAGAAACCTTCGTTTTCGGCGAAAAGCTGGCCCATGTGCTGGTGGAAAATGCGGATGAAAAATATCTGGACCCTGCCAACCCCGGCGACTGCACCACGCCTCCCCAGTATTTCCTCAGCTGCGAGGCCTGCGGCGAGGCGGGCACCGTGACCTTTACGGCGGCGGAGCCCTGGCCCCACGAGTTCGTTCAGAAAAATTCCGACGAAAATCTGGCCAGCCCCGGCGATTGCAAGACCCATCCCACCTACTATGTCAGCTGCTCCAAGTGTGGCCAGAAGGGGGAGGAGACCTTCCCGGTGGCCAAGTTCGGCGACCATGTTCATGATTACGCCTGCGACACCCTCTGCAAGGTCTGCGGTGAGGTTCAGCGGCGGGACCAGGCCCATGTGGGGGCCGAAGAGCTGTCCAGCGATGAGACCGGCCACTGGATCGGCTGCACCGTTTGCAGCGAGAAAATGGAGTTTGCCGCCCATATCCCCGGCGCCGAGGCTACGCCGGAGGCACCCCAGACCTGCACCGCCTGCGGCTTCGTGCTGGCGGTCCACGAGTCCCATGTCTGCGAATACGTGGAGGATTGGTTCTTCGATGATGAGGAGCATTGGCACGAATGCATCCAGTGCGGCGGCAAGGCTGACAAGGACTACCACATTTGGGAGATCGAGCGTGTGGACGACCTGAAGGGCGAGGTGCTGAAAAGCTGCGCCTACTGCGGCGCCACCAAGAAGGAGGCTGCCCCCCAGCAGACTGAGCCCACTACCCAGCCCAATACAACCCAACCCACCACCTCTGCCGGCGGCGACACCTCCGGCCGGGACAGCAAGGATGTGTTGGTGATCGTGCTGGGCGCGGTGCTGGCTCTGTCCCTGATCGGCAATGGCGTGCTGATTTATTTCGTCATCACCCTGGCCCCCAAGAAAAAGCCCCTGCGGCAGCAATCATAATTCAAGGCCCCTCCACCCGGAGGGGCCTTAATTGCCGAAAAATTCTTGCGGGGGTAACTGATTGTTTAGCGGAGTAAAGGTAAGATGTATGTCATCCTGAGCGAAGCGAAGCGGAGTCGAAGGATCTACGCAGGATCGATATGTTTCAGGGTAATGTAGTGCGTAGATCCTTCGACTCGCTGACGCTCGCTCAGGATGACAGAACGGTAGGTTCGTGCGCTAAACAATCATCTGTCGTGCCAGATTTATCTTCCTAAAGAAAAGCCGCTGCGGGTGCAGCGGCTTTTCTTGGCTATGTATCCAATTTTTTGGCGAGATCAAGGAGGGCCTGGCGGTAGGCTTTGTTGAGCTTGCACATATATTCCGGCTTTCCGTTGAAGCGGCCGGTTTCGGCGAAGGTCACGGCGGCGCAGTTCATGCAGGATTTTTGCTCCGGGCAGTCTACGCATTCCGGGCACAGCCGGATGGGCTGGCACAGCTCCATCAGCGCCTCCCAGGCGGCGGGGAAATCGGCTTCGAAGGGGTGGCTTGCGGGGTGGGTCAGCATGGCGCAGGGGGTCATATCCCCGTTCCAGGTGATCCAGAACTGACTCCGGCCCGCCAGGCATTGCATGGGCTCCCCGTTGTCCAGTTCGCAGCTGCGGGGCAGGGGACTGTCCAGGTCCCGGGCCCGGCTCCGGATGGCGTCGGGGCCCTCCCGGTAGTAGGCGTCCTTGACGATCAGCGCGCCGGCCACCTCCGGCTCCAGCCGCTCGAAGCAGCCGCAGTCCCGGCGGTTGGGGGGGAAGCAATAGGTGGTCATCCGCAGCTCCAGGCCGCGATTTTTGGCAAATTCTTCGATTTCCAGCCACTTGTGGTAGTTGGTGGGAACCATGGTGGTGTTCAGATGCACCAGGATGCCCTCGTCCTTCAGCCAGTCCAGGGCATCCACCACCGCGTCGAAGGCGGCACCGTTCTGGCACAGGTCCTGGTAATCTTCCCGGCAGGTGCCGTAGAGGGTGATGTTCACCTGGGCCGGGGGGAGCCGGTGCCACAACTGCTTAAGCTCCGGGGTCAGCAGGGTGCCGTTGGTGTTGATGCTGATGGAAAGGCCCATTTGGGCCAGAGCCTCGTAAATTTCCGGGAAATCCGGCCGCAGGGTGGGCTCGCCGCCGGTGAGCAGCAGGAAGGCCATGCCGGCGTCCCGGGTTTGGCGGGCCATATCGATCCATTCGGCGGCGGTGCGTTCCCGGCCCAGGGGGGCCATCTGCTCCGGGGTCAGCCGGACGTAGCACATTTTGCACCGCAGATTGCACCGGGGGGTCAGCTCGAAAATGCCGCTGACGGGGATGCCAAGGCCGGCGCACTTGCGGCACAGGACACGGCGGATATCGGCGCAGGAATTGCTCATCGGGGTGGCTCCTTTCCGAAAATGGTGCGGTAAACCAGCGCAACAGCCTCCCGATTGGGGCGGCAATAGAGGCGATAAACGGGGATTTTTTCTAAAAGTTTTACAAAAATACCAGAGATCCGCTCCATAAAGGCCGGGTCCCAGCTGTTGAGGATGGTTTGGGAGAACAGGGGCGTGAAGGCTTCGAAGCCCAGCCGCTCCACCTTTTCGAAGGGGGCCTGGGTCACCAGGAAGATGCCGGCGATGGGGGCCTGCTCCGGCCGGTAGATGCCGGAGGTGCCGCTCCAGATGGAGCCGCCGCCGTAGAAGCCCTGGGGGGTGTCGGTGATGACGGTGCGGTCGCCGTTGAGGATCTGGGCGCCCACATGGTCAGCCCAGAGCTGCGCCTGGGTGGATTTTCCTGCCCCGGAGGGGCCGGAGAACAGGATGGCCTTGCCCTCTTGCAGCACCAGGGAGCTGTGGAGCAGCAGGGCATTGTGCCGCAGCAGCAGCTGTTCACCGCAGATCAGGTGGGCGCAGCGCCAGGTGGCGGAATAATAGTCCCACCGGGAGGCGGGGTAGTAGATGGTATGATTGCCGTCCGGGCAGAAAAGACAGGCTACCTGACATCCCTCCGAATCGCCCAGAGCGGGATAGATGTGCAGCCAGCCTTTGGTAGTTTGGTATATGTGAGCCTCGCCCTCCCGGAAGACCAGGGGTGTGTCGGGGCGCAGCGGTTTTGTCAGTAATTGCAGGGTGTAGGTATCGTCCGGGGAAGCGCAGTCTTCGCACAGAAGCCGCTCCATATATTCGGGCAGAACAATTGGCGCGGGCAGAATGAATCTGACCACGATACCGGAAAACCGGATCTGGAAGTGGAAAGGCTGCTCCATCAGGAGAGGAAGACGGCGTTGACCTGGGTGTGGTAGCACAAACCGTCGTAATCCATGCCAGCGATGGTGGTGCGGACGCAGTTACCCGCTTCGGTGAACCAGCCGTTGGCGGCGTAGGACTTGGAGATGTTGGGAACATCGGGATCGGACAGGAAACAAAGGCTGTCCAGAGAGTTGACCCGGATACCGCAGCCGGCGATGGCCTGGCTCAGTTCATAGCGATCCACTGCCACCAGAGGCTTTTCGTATTTCATTTTCATAGCACTCAACCTTCCTTCTGGGTATTCGCAGAGTTGCCGGCCTCTGCCGGATGCTCGACCAGTACGCCGTTGCTGCGCAGGATCTGGAGAAATTCGGCAACATCGGCCTGGGCGGTGGCAGCATCGATCTCGTAAAGATCGAGAAGGGATGTAACCAGGGAGTCTGTGGTTTGTTCGGTCTGGAGTAAGTCGAAGAGGACCTTGCCGCTGCCGTTGAGGGCCAGCAGACCGGACAGCGCCCGGGCAGCAGGACCCGCAGGAATCGCAACGGTCTCGCCGGCGATTTGGCGAACAACGAATCCGGGTACGATGTGCATGGCTTCCTCCTGACAAGCGGTGCCACAATTTGGCAATTCCAAAAACTACAGAACCGCATATATTTCAGTCTCCATTATACTGTAATCGCCTAGAAAATGCAAGCCCTAATTTTCAAAAATTGTACCAAATTTTGTAATGAATTTTTCATAATTAGGATTGACGGAAGGTCGGTTGGGTGCTATAATTAACCTGTATAACCAGTATTGTACCATTGTATACATTCGAGAAATTCCAAATTATGGGGGTGTGGCCGTGAGGCGAAACAATCGAATACGGTTGCTGTGTGGCCTTTTGGCGGCGGTGCTGCTGCTGTCGGGCTGCGGGACGAAGGAGCCGGAATCCACACAGCCCACGTCCGGAAAGCTGAACATCTCCTTTGGCGGACTGGTGTGCCTGGAATACAGCCGGTACACCGGCACCTTCCCGGAGAACGGCAAGGATGCTCAGGTGAGCAATGTGGCGGCCATGCTGATCCACAACAGCTCTCCCCAGTTTCTGGAGTATGCCACCATCGAATGTGCCATTGGGGACCAAACCGGCTTCTTCTTCGTTACCGGCCTGCCGCCGGGAGCCATGGTCTGGGTCCTGGAGCGCAGCGGCATGACCATTACGGAAGGGGAGACCTTCAAGGCCACCAAATGCGAGGACTACGTCTATCGGGACGATGCCATTATGCAGACCGATAAGCTCAGCGTCAGCGTCGATGGCAACACCCTGACCGTCACCAACACCTCCGACAAGACGCTGGAGAATGTGGCGGTGTACTACAAAACCGTCATGGAGGACGGCCGCTACTTCGGCGGCATCAGCTATCTGCTGAGCTTCGGCAGTCTTTCCCCCGGGGGCTCTGCCTCCAAGGCCTCCAGCCATTTCGGCCCGGATGCCAAAATCGTCCGCTACAGCTTCCAGGAAAGCGGATGATGAATACTGTTTCGTGTATAAGCCCTGCTTATACATTATAATATAGTATATATTTCGCCGCAGCTTTGCGGCGGTCAAGCGCAAGATTCGAAAGGAGAATGCATTATGCAAAAGTTAGGATTTGGCAGACGGCTGATGGCTATGCTGCTGACTCTGGCGATGATCGTATCTCTGGTTCCCAACGTGTTCCTCTCCGCCAATGCGTACGTGGGCCAGATTTACCCCGACAGAGAGCCTACCGGTCTGACGGGCGGTATCGATACCACCAAGACCATCAGCTGGCCTATCAAGATCTACGACTACCTGAACGATGGTATGCTCTTTGAGTATTCCTCCGCCCAGGATACAACCATCTGGGCCCACACCGGCGGTTCCTACGGCGGTGCCAAGATCATGCCCATGATCGGCAATCACATCGGCGAGGACTATACCTCCGTAGCCGGTTACTACAAGGTGACCCCTGTTTACAACTCCTATGGTTACCTGAGTTACTATGACTACAGCACCCAGCGGTATTCCTTCAGCAACTACCGCAATACCTCGGCTTACTCTGAGCGCTACGACAGCGATAATACCGAGGTCGTTCGCAGCATCAATAAGCCTGTGGACTGGGTATCCCCCATGTCGTTGCACCTGAAGTACGACCACAGCACCAATACCAACGGTACCTTCACCAAGAGCTATGGTTGGATCTCCAACTTCGCCCGGGATGATGAGCAGTATTATACCGGTGACCAGGTGCGCTACATGGTCATCGTCTACAAGACCAACGATGTCTATCCCGGCCACAATATCCGGCCTTACTGGGCAGTGTCTGACAGCAGCTATGATACTGACGAAGCTTTCCATGGCAGCGCCATCGACATCTCTTGCCTGACCGAACATTTCGGCCGCGACAACAAAGGTATGCTGATAGCGGAGGAGGTCTCTATCCCCAAGTCCACCTCGTGGACCTATAAGATTGTGGACATGAAGACCAACTACGCGACCGATCCCAACAACGGTATCGCCAACAACTGGACCAACAGCTGGACCAACAGCGACGGCAGCACCGGCTCCTACAACCTGTCTACGGATGCCCGGGTTGCGGGCGTGGGTATGAGCTTCCCTCTGTGCGGCGAAGGCGAGGAGATGGATATCTCTCACATCGCCTACTTCAGCTCCTCTGAGGAAGCAGAGAACTTCGGCCAGAACGCGGTGGCCTTCGATAACGATCCCGGCGAGTACATCGGCTACACCATCACCGGCGCCGGTGCCGGCGGCAGCTCCACCGGCACGCCTCCCACTATGGGCGTCAGCGGCTCCATGGACTTCACCACTGCCTCCGGCAGCGGCTGGAGCAACTCCACCTTCAAGACCACCTGGAGCACCTCCACCTATGGCATTGATAAGAATACCATGTATGGCCCCGGCTATACCTATGCCAACGTCACCTGTGGCGACTCCTATATGGATACTGCTCCGTTGTGGGAGGCTTCCAGCACTAGCCCCTACACAGATCGCCAGTATGTGACCATCGTGTACCGGCTCCATGGCATCACTTCTCCCACCATGGGTATGTGGATGGAGGATAATGTAGGCTCTACCACCTACTACGCCGGCGGCACGGTGTCATCATCGGGAACGACTACCGGCTCCGGTAGTGCATCTGCCGGTGTTAACACCACCCGGTTCAGCATTCCTCTGCAGTCCGGCGACCAGTGGGTGGCTTACACCTACGACCTGGGCCAGCTGTATGACACCTTCAAATACCAGATTTCCGGGTTGGTCTCGACCATCAACTTCATCGGTATCAAGTTCCCTGGCTTTACCTCCTCCTCCCAGAGCATGGATATCGCCTATGTGAACTTCAGCGGCTCTGCTTCCGCTGCTTCCACCTTTGCGTCTACCGCCACCAACTATCTGAATAGCTTTAAGGCTGACGAGGTCGTCAACGTTGAATCCGGTTATTCCAAATCCTCCGCGACCAAGTCCACCTATAACATGGGCTCTAACCAGTCCTTTACCATGCTGTATGCCAACTCCGGCGGCGGCTGGGCCAGCGATGATACTGCCGGTGGCACCAACAGCAAGAGTAACGGCTACTTCAACTATCAGATCGGCCACTCTTACATGTATGACAAAGTGACCTCCCAGACCAACACCGACCGGGTCACGGCGAAGGATACCTATGACTACCCGGTTTCTGACAGCATCTTCCTGCTCAATACCTATAGCTCCAACTCCAGCTACCTCAATGGTGTGGATCTGAGCTACGATTCTAAGGGTAATCTTGTCAAGCGGTTCGACATGAGCAAGCTGGAGCTGGGCTATACCCTGTACAACACCATGAAGGACAGCGGCGTTATGACCGCGGGTCTGCTCCAGTCCGGCATGGCCACCTACAAGGGCATGGATGGCGAAGAGTACCGCCTCATGCAGTACAAGGATGATACCATCTCCTACATCGCCCTGCTGATGAGCCAGTCCCTGGCGATTCCCTCCCGGGATGGCAACGGCTACAACTACAACTTTGTCAAGGGCACCCGCAGCCCCCTGTTCTACGAGGACTGGGACGGCGACGGCAAGCTGGATACCGTTGACGAGGATCTGGATAACGACGGCCACCTGGACGTGAACGAAGATCTGAACGGCGACGGCGAGCTGGCCTACAGCGAGGATTTCGACGGCGACGGCCGCCTGGATGTCTACGAGGATACGAACGGCAACGGCACCCTGGATGACACCGAGGACATCGACGGCGACGGCCACCTGGACGTGAACGAAGACCTGGACGGCGACGGCCTCATCGACCCCGGTGAAGACGTGGACGGCGACGGCCACCTGGATGTGGACGAAGACCGGAACGGCAACAAAAAGCTGGATCTGAGCGAGGACATCGACGGCGACGGCAAGCTGGACCTGGGCGAGGATAAGAACGGCAACGGCCAGTTGGACGAAGGCGAGGACCTGAACCACAACGACGCTCTGGATCTGGACGAGGATGTCAACAGAAACGGCGTTCTGGACCGGGGCGAGGATAAGGACGGCGACGGCCGCCTGGATACCGCCAATGAGGACGTGGACGGCGACGGCCACCTGGACATCAACGAAAAGGCCCGGCTGGGCGACGGCGACGACGTTCTGGACGGCGTGGATCTGGCTACCGCCCTGCGCTCCCGTCTGGGCATCACCTTCACGGATACCAACTGGGCCGGTACCACCCAGGCGACTTCCCAGTATCAGCCCAACAAGGCCGACATCGGCAGCTATGCCGAAACCTCCAAGAAATTCAACGGCGAGGACTTCAACAACAACGACAAGCTGGACGCTGGCGAGGACCTCAATGAAAACGGCAGACTGGATGTGGGCGTGAACCTGCTCATCGGCCCCTATCTGAAGTGCGCCCCCTATATCGAGACCTTCTACGATGCGGCTTACTACCTGCTGCACAACATTTTCGTGCCCGGCTCTTACAACCATGTGGAGGACGACTATCACTACCTGGTTATGAGCTACGGCCTTGTGACCGACGAAAATAAGTACGCCTACGTTTTCGATGCCGGCTTTACTTATTCCGACGGCACCAGAGCCACCGTTTATGACGATGTGAAGAAGACCATTTCTCAGGCGGTTGCCGAGAAGAAGCACCATATCGTCTACTCTGGCGACAACACCACCACCCTGCACCCCTTCCTGCCCATCAACGATTCCAAGGATGTGGCGGGCGCAGTGGGCTCCGAGTTCACGGCCACCGGCACTCCTTACGTCCGTGAGGACGGCGCCACCGGCGTTTCCTCCACCGAGGGCAGCACCTACGCCGACCGGAACTACAACTACGTCATGGCCGCCAACGGTGAATTCGTGTTCCACAAGGGCGATGGCCTGTTCTTCGACTTCGAAGGTGACGACGACGTTTATATGTTCGTCAACGGCGAGTTGGTGCTGGATATCGGCGCGGCCCACTCCATCACCAAGGTCGGCTTTGAGATGAACAAATATGTCGAGGCTGCCCAGGCTGCTCTGGCCTTCCTGAAGCCCTACGGCTACAACCCCGACATGGACGAGACCGCCTTCCTGAACCTGTTCACCGCCGACAAGGTGAATCAGTATACCTTCGATGACAATGGCAATGTGACCGCTACCACCGAGATCTCCAACCCCCTGCAGGGCAAGTACACCGATGCGCAGATTCGGGATTACCTGCGTCAGCACCGGCTGAACCTGGTGGACGGCAACTCCTACGACATCGACTTCTACTACATGGAGCGCCATGGCTGGGGTGCAAATATGCGCATCGCCACCAACATCGTTATGACCACCCCCCTCATGGAGACCGAAAAGACCGCTTATCAGGGCACCGATGCCAACGGCGAGCCTCAGGAAATCGTTCGCGGCGGCCTGATCGACGCCTCCCAGCCCGTCAACTACAGCTTCTCCCTGACCAACAACGGTAACACCAAGCTGTATAAGCTGTCCTTCGCCGACGAAAACATCGGTGTGGATATCTCCGCTGCCGACGGTCTGCAGGTCTTTGGTAAGCGCACCACCACAAAGTTCACCCTCACCGCATCCACCACACTGTCGGTTACAGGACTGAACGGTATATTCGACCTGAACGGACAGAATTATATTGTCCGGGCTGATGGTACCATATCCTGGAACGACGGAGAGGTCACACGAACGACCCAGTCGCTGGAGCTTACCTACGATGCGGCAAATTCGAAAAATAACGATTATACACTGACCCTCTATCAGTATGACAACTCCAAACTGTTCAATGATGTGGATGTCAAGATCATACTGGGCAGCGGTTCCGACAACTATGTCCCCGAGATTAACAGCGACGACGCGTACTATCTCCGTATGAATACGGTGAATACCGTCAAGGTGCTGGGCGTCCGTGTGGCCGATGCCAAGGGCGGCATCCTGGAGCCCAAGGACCTGACCATCACCATCAACGGCTACGCCTCCGCTGAGGACTATGCTGCCTACGAGGCGGCTTACAAGGCCTACCTGGAGCAGAAGAAGCTGGATGACACCATCGGCGAGTTCGAAAACAAGTGGTGCGTCGATCCCATCACCATTTCCGTCTCCAACAATACGGAGCTGATGGCCTTCCTGACCAATATGCAGGACCCCGATAACCAGACTGGTGAAGGCGAAGGCGTCCCCGCCGGTAAGTCCGCTCTGTACTACGGCGCGGGTCTGTGGCAGCACGGTACCGTTACCATTTCCGGTATGTGGTACACCCTGTCCGAGGAGGAGCAGGCCAATAAGTCCTTTGCCAACACGGTTTACACCGAGGCCTACCAGAGTATGAACAGCGAGGCTCCCGAAAAGGATTCGGCGGACCACAAGGTCTACTGCCCCGGCGAGCCCATGTACTACCAGTGGGCGGATAAGCCTGTGTTCCTGGAGTTCGGCAAGCTGTGGACTGATGTTGTCAATGCTTCTCAGGGTGAAGGCAACTCTCTGTATGAGCAGAACGAAGCCATCGACAAGCTGAACAGCCTGGGCGCTTCCAAACTGGAGGTTGGCCTGGTTGACAGAAACGGTGGCAAGGTCGCGGCCATCAACAACTACTATGAGTTCGGCAAGTGGACCACTCTGCCCGGCAGTGAGCGTACCGCCGATGAGGGCTACCGTACCATCTACTTCAAGCAGATCTACGACTGGAAGGATGAATCCAACGAGCAGCAGATCTATGTTTACTACTGGTCCGATGCCAACAAGGAAATGACCAAATGGCCCGGCGAGAAGATGTCTTACACCAAGACCGATGTGGACGGTAAGCAGATTTACCAGTTCGATATCCCCTCCAACGCCCGGTATGTCGTTTTCAGCAACGGTATCGGTTCCGATACCAGAGTCCAGACCGAGGATATCTCCGTGCCCATCGTTGACTACGATAAGGTGGCCTGGGATTCTGGCAACCGTGTCCTGAACGTGAACTTCGACAGCGAAGGTATGCATATGTTCTACGTGAGGGCCAGCGGCAAGGTCAGCGGCACGACATACACCGCCCTGATTCCTGTCACCTTCTATGTGACCTACGTAGAAGATAAGACCTTCGTCCTGGACTACGGTCTGGTCAGCGAGGAGTTGACCAGCGATGGCGCCCTCTTCCTGCGGGACGGCCTGCTGGGCAACAACAACAGCACCGAGATTGAGCTGATGGGCATTACCACCCAGGAGCCCAGCTACATCACCGACTATACCAGCAGTGCGTCCACCAAGGGTGACATCAACCGCATCCTGTTTACCCCGGAGGCCGGTGTGGCAGTGGGCCAGGATGAGACTGTCAGTTATGAGGTGGATGATGGCAAGTTCTACGTCAGCACCCCCGTGGACAGCGATGGTCTGGCCATCGGTTACAATAACTCCCGGTATCTGATGAACCAGAAGATCTGGTTCGAGCCCACCGACTTCATGGATCAGGAGATCAACCTGTGGCTGGCTCTGTCCGTCCACGAGAAGTCCGCGGCGAAGCCCTCCGAGACCCCGGCTGACGGCCAGGCCCAGTACCATGTGGCGGCCCCCTCCGGCAAGGGCTCTGTGGATATCGCCACCGAGGTTCAGATGTACAAGAAGGTCACCATTCTGCCTGCCACCGTGGTCTACTATGAGGACGACTTCAGCGGCATCCACTACAGCGGTGACGAGGGCAAATTTGAGCACCATGGCGAAGGCTCCGGCAGCCTGACTCAGAACGTGGATCAGAACGTGCCCTACGGTCAGGACAGCACCTACCAGCACAGCAACAATGCTGAGTTCAGCGGCAACTCCATGACCACGATCAACATCGCCGATACCTCTGATGTGGCCTCCTTCAGCTTCAAGGGCACCGGCTTCGAGCTGATCAGCCGCACCAATGCCTTTGATTCTGCTTCCTTTGTTGTCACCGTCAAGGACAGCAAGGGCAATGTGGTCAAGGATCTGCCCATCATCACCGAGTTCACCAGCACCTCCACGGTGTGTACGCATAAGTATCACAATACCAACGGCTACTGCACCTACTGCGGCAAGTTTGTGAACCACACTTATGTGGAGGGTGTCTGCTCCGTGTGTAACGGCCCCAGAGTGGATTACTACCTGATGGGCTACATCAACAGTAACGACCACGGCGTCAACAGCACCCAGTTCAAGTTCGAGGACGGTAAGATTACCACCACCTTCGATTCCGAAAGCTACCTGGCGGTTCACGACAGCAATAACAATCAGTTCTACACCTACGGTTACGCCGGTGAGGCGACCTCTGCCATGCTGTATCATCTGAATTCCTTCACGGAAGAGCAGATTAACAACAAGGTCAACGACAAGCTGCGGGTGCCCGGCGGTGTGGAAGTGACCCTGAGCCTGGTGGACAATGGCAGCGGCACGCTGGTGCTCAGCTATAGCCATGATCCCATCGTCCATGGCGACCGCACCCTGTACTACGACAACTCCACCACCAAGTGGGAAAATGTCTACGTGTACTACTGGGCCGACAGCAACAACGCCCTGACCGACTGGCCCGGCGAGCAGATGGTCCCCGTTGTCACCGAGGATAACCTGTTCTACTACCAGGTGCCCTCCGAGGCAGAGTACGTGGTCTTCAACAAGGGCGAAGGCGGCGCCGGTAACCAGTCCCCCGACCAGACCATTCCCGGCGACAATTACGTCTATAAGGATGGCAAGTGGTTTGTCTTTGGCGAGGAAGAGCCCGTCACGCCCATGATGACCCTCTACTACGAGAACACCAACAATTGGGAAGCTCCCTACGCCTACTATTGGTCCGCAGCCAATAAGTCCATGACCTCCTGGCCCGGTGTTGCCATGACTCTGGTCTCCGGTAATATCTACAGTGTCCAGCTGCCTGCGGATGCGGAAAATATTATCTTCAGCAACAATAGCGCATCCCAGACCGCCGACCTGGTCATCCCCGGCGCAGATCAGATCTACAACAACACCGAGTGGAGTGAGTACATTCCCGATGCGCCCACCAGCAATACCATCTACTTCGACAACAGTATGTTTGGCTGGAGCAAGGTGCTGGCCCACTACTGGAACGGCAGCACCAATACCGAATGGCCCGGTCTGGAAATGACCCTGGTGGAAGGCACCGACAGCGTCTACTACATTGATGTGCCCCTGGAATTCACCGGCATTCTGTTCAACAACGGTAGCGGTACACAGACCGCCAACGCCTCCGTTCCCGGTGACGGTTATCTGTATTCCTACGGCACCTGGGTCGAATATGAGCCCGGCGATGATACCACTTACACCGTGTTCCTTGACAACAGTGTCTTCAACTTCTCCACGCCCAAGGCGCACTTCTGGAAGGATGGCGTTGTCAGCACCACCTGGTCCGGTGTTGCGATGACCATGGTGAAGGAGGGACTGTTCTCCATCGAGGTTCCCGTCGGTATTTCCAACATCATTTTCAATGACAATGGCAATAATCAGACCGGAAACCTGGTGGTCCCCGGCGAGAACTATGTGTTCGATGGCGGCTGGCACATCTACGGCAAGGAAGTAACTTACCGGACGGTGTATTTCAAGAACGTCAATATGTGGAGCAATCCTACGGTCTACTACTGGTCCGATGCGATCGTTTCCCAGATGCACAACTGGCCCGGAACGGCCATGACCCATGTGGGCGACGGCATCTATGCCGCCCAGGTCCGCACCGATGCCCAGTATGTGATCTTCTCCAACAACGGCAGCGACACTCAGAAGACCGAGACCCTTACCCTGAGCGAGGATCTGCCCTGCTACGCTTCCGGCGAGTGGACCACCTATCCGCCTCCCCAGGTGGATCGGCAGCTGTACTACAAGAACACCGGCGACTGGAGCAAGGTCTATGTCTACTACTGGTCCGCAAGCAACAAGAACATGGTTGCCTGGCCCGGCGTGGAGATGACCTATATGTATGGTGATCAGTATACCGCCATGGTGCCTGTGGATGCCAAGTTTGTCATATTCAACGACGGCACTCCCACCCCGAAGCTGACCCTGGGCAGTGGCAATTTGTATGCCAATGGTATGTGGAGCAACTTCCAGGGGGGAAGCGGCGCAACTATCTACTACAAGAACACCGAGAATCTGGAGCAGCCCTATGTGTACTACTGGGCTGACAACAACACCAGCATGTCTACCTGGTGCGGTGTGCCCATGACCCATCTGGAAGACGACATCTGGTATTACGAGCTGCCTCTGAGCGCCAGCAATGTGATCTTCAGCAGCGGTAATGTCACCGGCCGTCTGGTGCCTCCTGCTACCGACGATCTGTATGACGGCGAGAAGTGGGTGACCTACGTCTCCGGCGATACCAAGGAGATCCAGCAGGTTCCTGTGATCCGGGTCAACGATCTGCCCTATGGCGAGTACACTGTTACCATCAGCGGTATGCCCATCTACAAGGATGATACCGATTGGAGCAAGTACCAGGATAAGGACTACATGGCCTCCCAGATTCAGCCCACTTATCTGTATCTGGATGGCGTTCGGATCTATCAGCCCATGACCAGTACCAACGCCAACTATGCGGATACCGAAAATGGCGCGATCTTCACGGAGCTCCGGGATCTGATCCTGGAAGGCAAGGCCGCTGTGGCCACCTACGATCAGAGCGCTGCGGTCTACACCGGCAACCTGAGCTGGTCCGAAAACCGGAACGGCTTCGCGGATGTGGACGAAAACGGCAAGCCCACCACCAACTACCTGTGCAACCAGCTCACCGGCATCAATGATTACATGACTGTGGGCCCCAACAACGAGGTCTACGTCAACGGTAACTTCAGAGATGAGGCTGTGATCTTCTATGTGAAGGAGCAGGCCGATGCCACCGACCGCACCCTGCAGATCGCTGCCCGTGCCATCAACGATACCCTGTTCCTCTCCGGCAAGAAGTCCGATCTGGTGGCCCCCCTGTATCAGGGCGTGAAGATTACCCATCCCGACGGAACTACCAGCTACGGCTGGGATGCGGTGGATGTAATCGAAAGCGGGACGGAGCAGTACTACGTCATTGATTACACTAAGTGCCCCTATGATGCCGCCACCGGCAACTACCAGGTTGCACTCTATGTCCGCAGCGGCATGGTTTCCTTCTCCATGGTGAAGTACAAGGGTCTGGAGATTTCCTCCACCGGTATGTCCCAGACCAGCTACAAGTACACTGCCGACGGCCGTCTGGTGGAGATCAGCAACGACATCGAGGGTACTGAGGTCGAGGCAGCCAATGTGATCCTGAATCTGGCCGGTGTCAGCGCCCAGATGGCCTCCGAGACCTTCGTGGGCGAGGAGAATCTCACCGCCGATACCTTGACCGTTCCCACTCTGAATCTGACCGGCGCAAGCCTGGCCTTCGAGGACGAGATCCGCTACAACATCTACTTCACCGCCTCCGATGTGGAGGACGTGGTGGAAATGGGCCTGGCCATCTTCAACGAGCGCCTGGCCGATGGCACCATTGCCGATGCTGTGGATGTTGTGACCGGTGTTGCGGTCTGCGGCGATGAGTACAGAGCCAATACCCGCGGCATTGCCGCCAAGAAGATGGCCGATGTGGTCTACTTCAAGGCCTATGCCAAGCTGTCCGACGGCAGCTACGTCTACTCCGATGTGGCCGGCTACAGCGCAAAGGCCTATGCCGAGGGCATTCTGGAGAAATCCAGCAGCGATGCCATGAAGACCCTGGTGGTCGCCATGCTGAACTACGGTGCCCAGGCGCAGCAGTACTTCGGTTACAAGACCGATGCGCTGATGAATGCCGATCTGACTGCTGAGCAGCAGGCGCTGGTGTCCGCTTACGACAAGAACATGGTTGCCACCCTGGTTGGTGCCACCGCCGCGAAGCAGGGCAGCTTTGTCGCCACTGCCGATGGCTTCAGCAAGCGCTCCGCTGCCGTGTCCTTCGAGGGTGCCTTCTCCATCAATTACTACTTCACCCCCGATCGGGCGGTTGATGGCGATGTGACCATGTACTACTGGACTGCCGATACCTACGACAGTGCAGACGAGCTGACCGCTGAGAATGCCTACGCCGTCTACACCATGACTCCCGGTGCGGAGTACTGGGGCAGTGTTGTGGATATCGCCGCCAAGGAGCTGGATTCCACTGTCTATGTGGCTGCAGTTTACACCTCCGGCGGAGAAACCTACAGCACTGGCGTCCTGGCCTACAGCCTTGGTTACTACTGCGAGAGCATCGCTTCCGATGATGGCTCCGAAATGCAGTCCCTGGCGCAGGCCACCGCCCTCTACGGTAGCTACGCCAAGGACTACTTTGCAAACTAAACCCGAAACAAAAGGGGC
>JAZQHH010000125.1:0-6115 GCA_045540495.1 Faecousia sp. | reverse complement strand
CGGGGCGCTCGGTGGCCGGAGGCCACCGCAATTCAAATGCGCCACTAAACAATCATTTATCACAATCACATCCGTTTCATCATACACCATTCGACCATCGTTGTAAACCCCGGCAACTTCACGAAAAATTTAATATTTTGGGGGCAGACAAGGGGCCAAAAGTGTGATATACTATAGAAAGCTATAACCATTGAAGAAAAGGAGGCGCATCCTTTTGAAATATTGGCGCGGATACCTGACCGCCGCAATCTTCGCCCTGGTGAGCTGGGCGCTGCTGCAGCTGGCGGGTAAATTCACCAAACTGGTGGACATGGTCTTCCCCTACGTCACCCGGACGATTCAGGGTTTCCTGTCCGCCTGGAGCGGCGGGGTGGACATTCTGGTCTGGCAGATCGTTGTGGTGCTGCTGGTGGTGCTGCTTCTGGCCACGGTGGTGCTGATGATCCTGTTCCGCTGGAATTTCGTCCAGTGGCTGGGCTGGGTGCTGGCGGGGGCCTCGTTCCTGTGCTTCCTGCACACCGGACTCTACGGCCTGAACTACCATGCCGGCCCCCTGGCCGACGATGTGCGGCTGAATGTGACGGAATATACCCTGAAAGAGCTGGAAAATGCCACCGTTTACTACCGGGATCTGGCCAACGATCTGGCCATCCAAATGCCCCGGGACGCCGAGGGCGAGGTGGTTTTCGAGAATTTCGACACTCTGGCCGCCAAAGCGGGCGAGGGCTTCGACACCCTGACCTATGATTATTCCTTCTCGGTCTTTGCCGGGGACCTGAGCCCGGTGAAAAAGCTGGGCTGGGCGGGGATGTATACCTCCATGGGCATCACCGGGGTCACCATGCCCATCACCGGCGAGGCGGCGGTGAATCCCCTGATCCCCGATGTGGCCCTGCCCTTCACCATGTGCCACGAGATGGCCCACCGGATGTGCATCGCCGTGGAGCGGGACGCCAATTTCGCCGGATTCCTGACCTGCCGGGTCAATGAAGATATCCAGTTCCAGTATTCGGCCTATTTCATGGCCTACCGCTATTGCTATAATGCCCTGGCCTCTGTGGATACTGCCGAGGCCGCCACTGCCGCCGCCCGGGTCAGCGCCGGGGCCAACGAGTACCTGCGCCATGATCTGGCCAGCTACTCCTACTTCTTCGCCTCCCGCAAGGACGATCATGCCACCCGCCTGGCGGACACCGCCAACGATACCTATATTAAGGTAAGCGGCGACGGTTCCGGCATCCAGTCCTACGGCCAGGTGGCGGACCTGCTGGTGAGCTGGCACATTCAGGAAGTGGTCCTGCCGGCCCAGAAAACCGAGGCCGAGGAATCCTTTGACCCCTACGACGAAAACCAGGTAGACCTCAGCGGCATCGCCGGCGCGTTGGATTAAGTCATTGAGCCGCACCTATCAACGCAAAATGTAAGAACCTGTCATCCTGAGCGAAGTGAAACGGAGTCGAAGGATCTACGCACCGAATCGACCATAAAGGTAACGGTCGTGTGTAGATCCTTCGACTTGCTTACGCCCGCTCAGGATGACAAGCCTATTTGAATGACATGATAAAGGAGTACCCCCCATGATGTATGAAACCCTGTGTGCCGGGCTGCCGGAATTGGGGCTGGAATTGGATGACACGACCTGCCGCACCCTCTGCGCCTTTGGCGCGGCGGTGGTGAAGCAGAACGAGGTGATGAACCTGACTGCCATCACCGAGCCCGCCCAGGTGGCGAAACTCCACCTGCTGGACAGCCTGACGGTGCTGAAATCCGCGGATTTGGCGGGAAAAACCCTCATCGACGTGGGCTGCGGTGCCGGATTTCCCGGCGTGCCGGTGAAAATCGGCTGCCCCGGGGTGAAGTTGACGCTGCTGGATTCCCTGGGCAAGCGGATGACCTGGCTGGGGAGCATCCTGCCGGAATTAGGGGTGGAGGCGGAATGCGTCACCGCCCGGGCGGAGGAATTTGCCGCCCAGCGCCGGGAGCGCTACGATTTCGCCACCAGCCGGGCGGTGGCACGGCTGCCGATTCTGCTGGAGCTGACGGCCCCCTTCGTCAAAGTGGGGGGCGCGGTGCTGGCCATGAAGGGCGCCGCCGCTCAGGAGGAGCTGGCGGAGTCGAAAAACGCCATTTCCAGGCTGGGTCTGAAGCTGGAGTCCGTCAAAGAGTACCCCCTGGACGGCACCGCCCATTCGGTGATCGTCCTGCGCAAAGTCAAGGCCACCCCACCCCAGTATTCCCGGCGGTTCGCCAAAATCAAGCAGTCACCGCTGTAATTTTTCAACCGTTTTATCCGGCGCGGTAGCGCCCATGCTTCCCCCTGGGGGGAAGCTGTCAGCGTAGCTGACTGATGAGGGGGCCGCAGTACGATCGTCTGAAATGCTGAGAAAAACCCACTGCAGACCCCTCATCCGCCCCTTCGGGGCACCTTCCCCCCGGGGGGGAAGGTGATTAACGGATTGCAGCGTCGTTTTGCTCCTCGCAATAACGGCTTTCTTTGGAACGTTTTTGCAAAAAACGAAGAAAAAGTTGTTGACCTTCTTGCAATTATGGGTTATAATACCCTAGCATGACCAATTATGGTCAGTTACTATGTGTTGCTGCGGTCAAAAATTGACTGTCGAGCATATGAAAACCATTCGACAGGAGGTGTATCCCACATGAAGCGTACCTACCAGCCCAGCCGCCGTCACCGCTCCAAGGTTCACGGTTTCCGCAAGAGAATGGCTACTTCCAACGGCCGCAAGGTTCTCGCCCGCCGCCGTGCCAAGGGCCGCAAGGTTCTGTCTGCCTGATTTGATGGCAATTGGCGAAACGCGCTAGGCGCGAAACGGGAGAAACGCGCGGGGCGATTCAATTCGCCCCGCTCCCTTTTTATGGAGTGTTTTTGGCTCCCCTCCCAGGGGAGGCATAAAACCGCTCCACCGGAGGAGATTCTATGAAATTCTCATGCAGCCTGAAGCTGAATCATATTTTCCGCCGGCTTTACCGGACCAACGGGGTGGCCAATGCCTATTTGGTCCTCTACGCCCGGAAAAACCGGACGGCTCAGAACCGGGTGGGCATCACCGTCAGCAAAAAGCTGGGCAAAGCCCACATCCGCAACCGGATTCGCCGGAGGCTTCGGGAAGTCTACCGCCTCAACGAGGAAAAATTCCAGCCCGGCTGGGATATCGTGGTGGTGGGCCGGTCCCGCAGTCTGGATGCCCGATTCGACAAGCTCACCGATGCCTACCTGTCCCTGGCCAAAAAAGCCGGGATTTTGGTAATCGAAGCCGCCGAAGGCGGCCATGGCTTCCCCCGGGGGGAAGCTGGCACCGCCAACGGCGGTGACTGAAGAGGAATGCGGGCGGAAAATGAACATTTTTTGCCTCTTTCCAGGCATAATACCATACTGCAGATTTCGCCGTTCCTCTTCCGACCCGGCTTCGCCGGGCCACCTTCCCCCCGGGGGAAGGAATGCGGCTTCGCCGCTTCTTGAGGGTGCTGACCATGAAAAAAATTCTCCTTTCTCTCATTCGCTTCTACCAGCGTTCCATTTCGCCCAGCCGGCCGCCCTGCTGCCGGTTTACGCCCACCTGCTCCAACTATGCCTTGCAGGCCATCACCAAATACGGGGCCCTGAAAGGGGGCTGGCTGGCTCTGCGCCGCCTTTTGCGCTGCAACCCCTTTTACAAGGGTGACTACTTCGACCCCGTGCCATGAGGAGGATATTCCATGTTTCTCGCAGGTTTAGGTGATCTCGTCACCATACCCTTTGGCTGGCTTCTGTCCCAGCTGTACAAATTCACCGGCAGCTATGGTCTGGCGATGATCCTTTTCGGTATCATCGTTCAGCTGGTTCTGCTGCCAATTACCGCAAAAAGCAAGAAAAGTACCATGAAAATGTCCCGGATTCAGCCCAGAATCCAGGAAATTCAGCGCAAATACGCCGACGACCAGAATAAGCAGCAGGAAGCCATCCGGCAGCTGCAGCAGGAAGAGGGCGTGGGCATGGGCTGTGGCGGCTGCCTTTGGAGCTTCGTTCCCATGCTGATCCTGTTCCCCCTGTTCAGCGTCATCCGGGAGCCCCTGACCTATATGCTGGGCGCCAGCGGCGAGGTGGTGGACGGCATTGCCAAGGTCCTGGGTGCCAACACCAAGGACACCTACTGGCAGGTTGCCGCCGCCCAGGCCATTTTCAATGACCCGACGAAATTCAGTGCCGTCGCCGGTATCTCCGCCGAGACCCTCAAGGGTATCGATTTTGGCTTCCTGGGTCTGAACCTGGGCGCCAATCCCCAGTTCAATGTGTTCATCTGGGACGCCTGGAACTGGGCCAACATCGGCCTGTTCCTGATCCCCATCATCTCCGCCGCCAGCCAGGTGCTGCAGATGAAGATCTCCCAGAAGATGAATAATTCCGTCATCACCAACGATAAGGGTCTGGAAGATAAGGAAATGGCCGAAAAATCCCAGGCCAACCAGTCCATGAAGATGATGATGTGGATGATGCCCATCATGTCCGCCTGGATCGGCTTCACGGTGCCTGCGGGCCTGTCGATTTACTGGTTCATCGGCGGCGTGGTCCGGACCTTCGAGGATGTCCTCCTGACCCGGCACTACCGCAAGGTCTACGATGCCGAGGATGCCGAGCGCATGAAGAAATACCAGGCCCAGCTGGCCCTGGAGGAGGAGAAGGAGCGGATCCGTGCCGAGCGCCGGGCCGCCAATCCCGATGGCATCACCGCCAACACCAGCAAAAAGAAGCTGCAGCAGAAGCAGCGGGAGGAGCAGCAGGCCGCCAAGGCTGCCGCCGCTAAGGAATATGCCGCCAAGAAGGGTATCCAGATCGAAGAAGAGAGCGTGAAGGAAACCATGTCCGGCATCCCCGACCGCCCCTGGTGCAAGGGCCGCAACTACGATCCCAACCGCTACGGTTCCAATTCTACGGAGGAATAAAGAAATGGAAAAGACCATCATCACATCCGGCAGCACCATCGATCTGGCGATTGAGGCTGCTCTGAATCAGCTGGGCCTGGACCGGGACAGTGTGTCCGTCCAGGTGCTGCAGCAGGCGAAGCCCGGCTTCCTGGGCTTCGGCAAGACTCCCGCCAAGGTCCAGGTGACCTACGAAGCTCCCGATCCCGCTCCCAAGGCCGAGGCTCCCAAGAGTGCCCTGGGTGCCGCTTCCCGGAGCAAGCCCAAGGCCAGCGGCCAGCCCGTGAAGAATCCCGACCCCAAGCCCCAGCCCAAGGTGGAGGCCCCCAAGGTGGAAAAGCCCGCCGCTCCCAAGGCGGAGAAGCCCAAGGCCGAAAAGCCCGCCGCCCCCAAGGCGGAGCGGAAGCCCCGTCCTGAGAAGAAGCCCGCCGCTCCCAAGGTCTTCGCCCCCGCCGAGCCCGGCTCCGTGGAGGAGAAGATCGAGAAATTCCTGAAGGGCCTGCTGGAAAACATGGGCTCCCAGGCTGTCCCCCACTGCGCCAAGACCGGGGACAATACTTACCACGTGGAGCTGACCGGCGATGATCTGGGCTACCTGATCGGCCGCCGGGGCGATACCCTGGATGCCATCCAGCATCTGGCCAACTACTCCGTGAACCGGGATGTGGAGGGCCATATCCGCACCAACGTGGATGCCGAGGACTACCGGGCCAAGCGGGAGGATAGCCTGCGCAAGTACGCCCGGAAGAAGGCCCAGCAGGTGCTGAAGGCCCGCCGCCGCACCACCCTGGAGCCCATGAACGCCTACGAGCGCCATGTGATCCACGCCACCCTGCAGGAGATGGACAACATCACCACCTACTCCACCGGCACCGAACCCAACCGCCGCGTGGTCATCGAGTACGTGCGGTAATCAAATCCCCCGCAACCCCCGTCCCGATTCATATTTTCGGCAGAAGGCTTGTCCTTCTGCTGATTTTTGATAACCGGGTCCGTCAGTCTGTCGTAAATAATTGGTTAGCGGTGCATTTGAATTGCGGCGGCCTCCGGCCACCGAGCGCCCCGAAGGGGCGCCATGGCTTCCCCCGGGGGGAAGCTGTCGCCGCCGCAAGGCGGTGACTGATGAGGAATGCGGGCGGAAATGTTCGATTTTGTACCATGTTCAGGCCTTTTAGCAGGTAAGATTTCAGCAAGTCTT
>JAZQHH010000124.1:0-2132 GCA_045540495.1 Faecousia sp. | reverse complement strand
GACTTCCCAACGAATCCCCCCGGCCCATCGGCGGCCATATGGACGGCTGCCGGATCGGCTTCGACGCCGGCGGCTCCGACCGGAAGGTTTCCGCTGTCATCAACGGCGAGTGCGTCTACTCCGAAGAGGTGGTCTGGCATCCCAAGACCCAGTCCGACCCCCAGTACCAGTTCGAGGGGATTCTGGATTCCTTCCGCACCGCCGCATCCAAGATGCCCCGGGTGGACGGCATCGGTGTTTCTTCCGCCGGTGTGTTCATTGGCAACGCGCCCATGATCTCCAGCCTGTTCATCAAGGTGCCCCGCTCCCGCTGGGATGAGGTCAAGACCATCTACGACCGTGCCGCCGCTGAAATTGGCAATGTTCCCGTAGTTGTGGCCAACGATGGCGATGTGACCGCCCTGGCCGGTGCCATGGGCATGGACTGCGGCTCCATCATGGGCATCGCCATGGGCACCAGCGAGGCCGTTGGCTATGTGGATAAGGACAAGAACGTGCTGGGCTGGATCAGCGAGCTGGCTTTCGCCCCCGTTGATTTGAATGAAGAGGCCATGGCCGACGAATGGTCCACCGACATTGGCGTGGGCTGCAAGTATTTCTCTCAGGACGCCGTCATCAAGCTGGCCCCCAAGGCTGGCATTGAGCTGGACCCCGACCTGACCCCCGCCGAGAAGCTGAAGGCGGTCCAGGAGCTGATGGAGCAGGACGACCCCAGAGCCCAGGCCATTTTCGAGACCATCGGCATCTACCTGGCCTATACCGTGGTGCTGTACAGCAAATTCTACGATGTCCACCATATGATGGTGCTGGGCCGTGTCATGTCCGGCAAGGGCGGCGAGTGCATCCTGAAGAACTGCCAGCTGGTTCTCAGCGACGAATTCCCCGCGCTGTACGAAAAGATTCAGGTCATGCTGCCCGACGAAAAGACCCGCCGCGTAGGCCAGTCCGTCGCCGCCGCCAGCCTGCCCGATATCGGTTAATAAACACAGGGGCTGTGAAGACCGTGTCATTGCGAACCAGTCCGCAGACTGGTGAGGCAATCTCCTTCGATTCGGGGGATTCCCACGCCAGTGTGCGCACTGGCTCGGAATGACAGCGAAACTTTACGGCCCCTTTTCAAAAAAGGAGTATCATGATGTTTTACAAAAATGCCAGAATTTTTGGTTCCGATTTTCAGTTCCACATGGGTGCCTTTGAGGTGGTGGACGGCCGTTTTGGTGACATTCTGCCTGAAAATGTGCCTGCCGATGCCATCGATTTGGAGGGCGCCACCGTCATCCCCGGCCTGATCGATGTCCACAGCCACGGCAACTCCGGGGCGGACTTCTCCGATGGCGATTACGAGGGCCTGAAGGCCATGGCCCGGCACTTTGCCGCCTGCGGCATCACCTCTTTCGCCCCCGCCTCCATGACCCTGCCCTACGAGGTGCTGGCCAAGGCCTTCGCCACCGCTAAGCAGATCGTGGCGGAAAAGCCCGCCGGCTGCAGCGTCCTCCGTGGTATCCAGATGGAGGGTCCCTATTTCTCCTACAAAAAGCGGGGCGCTCAGAACGCCGACTACCTGAAGGAGCCGGATTTTGGTGGCTTCAAAAAGCTCTGGGAGGACTGTGACGGCCTGGTTCGCATTGTGGACGTGGCTCCCGAGCTGCCCGGCGCGGCGGAATTTGTGGCTCAGGCCAGCAAGCTCTGCACCGTGTCCGTTGCCCACACCGATTCCGATTACGACCATGCCAAGGCCGCCTTCGATGCCGGTGCCACCCACCTGACCCACCTGTACAATGCCATGCCCGGCATCAACCACCGCAACCCCGGCGTGATTCCCGCCGCTGTGGAGAATTCCGCTGTTCGAGCCGAGATTATTTCCGACGGCTACCATATCCATCCCGCCGCTGTCCGGCTGGCCTTTTCCATGTTTGGCGGGGAGCGGATGATCCTGATTTCCGACTCCGGCCGCTGGGAGGGCCTGCCCGAGGGCAGCAAGTTCGAGCTGGGCGGCCAGGATGCCTGGCTCCGGGATGGCGTGGCCCGTCTGGGCGACGGCACCATTGCCTGCTCCGCCACCAAGCTCTTCGACTGCATGGTCAACGCCATCTCCTTCGGCGTGAAGGAGGAGGATGCCATCCGTGCCGCTT
>JAZQHH010000123.1:0-9092 GCA_045540495.1 Faecousia sp. | reverse complement strand
CTCTGCCGCCGAGCGCCCCGGAGGGGCGCCATGGCTTCCCCCGGGGGGAAGCTGTGGCCGCCGCAAGGCGGTGACTGATGGGGAATGGGGGCGGGAATGTTCGATTTTGTACCATGTTCAGGCCTTTTAGCAGGTAAGATTTCAGCAAGTCTTTACGGAATCGTCATCTTAGGTTATCGCCCGCATTCCTCATCCGACCCGGCTTCGCCGGGCCACCTTCCCCCCGGGGGAAGGCATGGGCGCTCCCGCGCCAGTTCGCTAAACAATCATTTACTGTGCCAATTACAAAGTTTCCGGTCTGACAAAATCATTGCACATCGGCTGCTTCTAAAAATTTATATAAATGAGAATAATTCTTATTGACAAAATGAAAATCATATGATACTATGTGGATGTAAACAAGAATGGTTCTCAAAAAGGAGGTGCCTATGGAGCGTTGCGGGAAACATTTTCGCAAGCGGGATGCCATCCTGGCCTGCGTGCGGGGGACGGATGTCCACCCTTCTGCCGATTGGGTTTATGAAACCCTGCGCCAGCAGATGCCGGATGTGTCCCTGGCCACGGTCTACCGGAATCTGGCCCTGTTCAAGCAGCAGGGGCTCATTGCCAGCCTGGGCACCGTGGGGGGTATCGAGCGGTTCGATGGCAATACGGCGCCTCATGTCCACTTCGTTTGCGCCGGCTGCGATGCGGTCTTCGACCTGCCGCAAATGGCGGTGCCCCAATCTCTCAGCAGCCAGGCGGCTGCCGAAGCCGGCGGACAGGTTCATGTCTGCCAGCTGACCTTCACCGGTTTGTGCAGCCGGTGCTGTCCCAAATAGTATCCCGGGTGTCATTGCGAGGGCCGAGAGGCCCGTGGCAATCCCCTGCGGCGATGCGGAAAACCTGGGAGATTGCCACGGGCCTTTCGGCCCTCGCAATGACAGTATTTTCTATCATTAATCATTAAAAAAACAATTATTTATTGGAGGAAAAAGTTATGAAAAAGTTCGTTTGTTCCGTTTGTGGTTACGTTCACACCGCCGAGGAGCTGGCTGCGGATTTCCGCTGCCCCGTCTGCAAGGTCCCCGCTTCCAAGTTCGTGGAGCAGAAGGGCGAGATGCAGCTGGCCGCTGAGCATGAGTTCGGCATCTACGAAAAGACCGTCGCCCAGAACCCCGACATCTCCGCCGAGGATAAGGCCTACATTCTGGAGCAGCTGAAGGCCAACTTCGAGGGCGAGTGCAGCGAGGTGGGTATGTACCTGTGGATGGCCCGGCTGGCCCATCGTGAGGGCTACCCCGAGATCGGCCTGTACTGGGAGAAGGCCGCCTACGAAGAGGCCGAGCACGCCGCCAAGTTCGCCGAGCTGCTGGGCAGCACCCTGGAGCCCAATATGACCAATTCCACCAAGGCAAACCTGGCCTGGCGTGTTGACTGCGAATTCGGCGCTACTCAGGGCAAGACCGACCTGGCCATCTGCGCCAAGAAGAACGGCCTGGACGCCATCCACGACACCGTCCACGAGATGGCCCGTGACGAGGCTCGCCACGGCAAGGCTCTGAAGGGGCTGCTGGAGCGGTACTTTAAGTAAAATAATGAAGGTTTCAGTTGAGACAGCGCCCTATGATAACGGCATTCGTTTGACATGGGTTGATGGATTTGAAATCACCTGCAAAGAGAACCATGGTGCTATCCATATCCAAGCCAATGCTGAAGGACTGAAATCTCTGGCAAGTCTGTGTATGACCTTGGCACAGGATGAAGTACCACTCCATAGCCACATTCATCTCGACGAGCACAATTCTCTGGAAGATGGTTCTGTTGAGTTGATTATCGAAAGAGTATAGCCCGCCACGGCAAGGCTCTGAAGGGCCTGGGGTCGCGGTACTTCAAGTAAAAATCCGACATCGAAATTTCCCTGCCGGATGCATCAAAACATACAACGCGGGGAAGCCTGGCTTCCCTGCGTTTTTTATCTCAAAAAGGAGGAATCAATATGCAAAACCGCAGTAAGATCACGCTGTTGCTGATTGCAATCATTGTGGCCATTGGCATCAGCGCCTGTGCCGCTTCCGGTGCCGGGGATGCCGTTCCCACCACCACGGCCCCTTCGGCCGATGCCCTGACCCCGGCGCAGGCGGAGGCCATCGCCCTGGCGCATGCCGGGCTCACCGCCGATCAGGTCACCGGTCTGCGCAGCGAGAAGGACTGGGATGACGGCCGGATGGAATATGAGATCGAGTTCCGTCATGGGGACTATGAATTTGACTACACCATCCATGCCGGAACCGGGGATGTGCTGGACTGGGACAAGGAATACGACCCCAAGGCTGCCCCCACCGACCCCACGGAAACCACCACCGGGCTCCCCGAGCCTGACAGTACCACCGGGCCCATGCTCCGGTCCGAGGCGGAGGCCATTGCCCTGGCTCACGCCGGCTTTACCGCCGATCAGGTCACCGGGCTGCGTGCGGAGCTGGACGAGGACTGGGAATATGAAATCGAGTTCCGCCAGGGGGAATATGAGTACGATTACACCATCGACGCAGTCACCGGCCAGGTTTTGGGCTGGGACAAGGAATATGATCCTGCGCCCACGGAGCCCTCGGTGGATGTGGCTGCCCCCACTGCCGGGAAGCTGACCGAGGCGGAGGCGCAGGCCATCGCACTGGCCCACGCGGGGCTCACCCAGGTGGCGGATTTGGAGATCGAGTACGATGTGGACGACGGCATCCCCACCTATGAGCTGGAGTTCGACAGCGGCGAATGGGAATACAGCTACGAAATCCACGCCGAAACCGGAGAAATCCTCGCCTGGGAGAAGGATCGCCGCTGATTTAGCTCGGAGCCGAAGGGGCAGGGAAATAATTGTTTGGCGCACTGGCGCGGGAGCATCCCAAAGGCTTTCCCCTGGGGGGAAGCTGTCACAAAAATGGCACTTCGAAACCGTTTTTGTGACTGATGAGGGGGCCGCAGTACGATTTTTTGAAGTGCGGAGAGAATCCGACTGCAGACCCCTCATCCGCCCCTTCGGGGCACCTTCCCCCCAGGGGGAAGGATTTTCATTTTCGTACCCTATCCGGTTTAACCAGCCCAAAATTGGGAACACTAACCCCAAAAAGGCGGTGGGGATATGCTGGAGTCTTGTTGGCATACGGTGGTTTTTTATGTTGTGCTGATTTTCAGTATGCGGCTGCTGGGGAAGCGGCAGCTGGGGCAGCTGGAGCCCTCGGAATTTGTGGTGACCATGCTGGTGGCGAATCTGGCCACCATTCCCATGGAGGACCCCAGCCTGACCCTGCTCCATGGGCTGCTGCCCATCGCCATTGTGGTGGGGGCGGAGCTGCTGCTGAGCTGGCTGTGTATGCTGTCCATCCGGCTGCGGCGGCTGCTGTGCGGCAAGCCGGTGATCCTCATTGAAAATGGGAAGATCGACCAGCGGGCCCTGCGGCGCAACCGGATCACCGCCGACGAGCTGACGGGCCATCTGCGGCTGAAGGAGGTGCTGGACCTGGGTACGGTCCAGTATGCCATCCTGGAGACCAACGGTGATCTGTCCGTGTTCCTGTACCCTGCCCACCAGCCGGCCACGGCCAAAACTGCCGGAATCCAGGCGGGCAGGCAATATTTGCCCATTACGGTTGTTGAACATGGAAATCTGCTGACAGAAAATTTGCCGGTGGCCAAAAAGGATAAAAAATGGGTGGAAAAGGTGCTGAAAAGCCACAATTCCACCATTTCGGAAACATATTTGCTGACTGTAGATGCCACCGACCGCATTTTCTGGCTGCCGAAGGAGAAATGACGGCAGTGTGGGGGACGTACGGGAAACCAAGGTGCCCCTTTGGGGCGACAGCCTGTCGATAACGGGGTAAATGATTGGGGACCTCTAAAAACTCCTTTTCGGCGAAGCGGCGTATCTTTTGCCGCAACTTTTCGCCCCGAAAATGCCGAAATACATCCAGTATTCCTGGCATTTTCGTGACTTCAATTTGCGACAAAATATCCGCCGCCCGCTCGGAAATCAGTTTTAGAGGTCCCCGATTGTTTCGCGTACGAATCTACAGTTCTGTCATCCTGAGCGAGCGTCAGCGAGTCGAAGGATCTTCGCACGAAATTGCCCTTAAACATATCGTTAGTGCGTAGATCCTTCGACTCCGCTTCGCTCCGCTCAGGATGACATACATCTTACGTTTACTCCGCTAAACAATCCTTGATATGTGCAATCGCTTTTTCGACAGACAAAGGGGAGGGTTAAAAACCCTCCCCTGATGAATTATGCGATTGCTTTTTGCTTCGTCTTTGCCCGGATGGCGTAGCACACGCCGTAGAGAGCCAGGACGGCCAGGAAGAATACCACAGGATTGACGATCATCAGCACCCACTTGGGGATGATGCCGTCCGCCACCAGACCGATGTAGAAGGCATCTTCTTCCAGGAAGAACCAATTGTGTTCCATCAAAATGTTGCCGAATTTCGCCCACAGGGTGATGGCAACCAGCAAAACACCGCTTTTCCATACCCGGCGGATGTCCAGCTCCACCGCTCCCAGGGCGATGGTCAGGATGCCCCAGGCCATCAGGGCGCCGTGGTAGAACATGGTCTGCACCGCCTGGTAGCACCAGGGCTCCCCGTCGCCAACACTGGCGGGGTAGCACAGGTACATCATGGGCGCCAGCACCGCCAGCACCGCCACGGGCTCCAGAATTTTCTTGCCGTTGCGGTTGAACTGGGCGATGGCCCCCAGGGGGCACAGCACCGTGCAGATGTGGAAGGGCAGCTTGTCGGTTTTCAGCCCGTCGTAGACGAACTCGTGGACGAAGAAATCCGACAGGTAGGACAGCACCACCGCATAGGCCAGAGCCCGCAGGAGCTTCTCTTTGCACAGGATACTCTTGCCCCGGAACCCAAGCCACAGGCCGATGATGGCGCCGAAAATCAGGGCCAGGTACACCAGATGGGGCACCGAGAAGGCAGTGATTTTGATGCCGGTGTCGAAATGGGTATCATCGAATAAGGTAAAAAATAAATCTCTCATAATCAGTTCCTCAAATGGAGTCTGGTGTACCAGCGCTCTTCCCGGGGCAGCCGCAGCTCCCACAGGGCAAGACAGCAGAACAAAAATACGACGGCCCACAGCCCCAGCACCACCGGAGAGGTCTCGAAATAGGGGTTGGACCGCAGGAACATCCCATCCGGGGGCTCCATGCCGAACCGCTCGTAAAGGCCGTTGACCAGCAGGCCGCAGACCACAAAGCTACCCAGCCCGGCGGTGACACTGACGGTGTTGAACACCCGAAGTTTAATGAACCCGCCCACCAGCATATACAGGCAGCCGAAGAGCATGGTGGAGTGGCTCAGCAGCCCCTTGAGGATGTCGTAATCCGCCAGGGTGGGGGTGTTGCCGAAATTGGCGTTCAGCACGATGCCCACGACGCCGCAAATTGTGCCGCCGTAGAAGCAAAATTCCCCCAAAAGCTGAAAAAGAAGCCGCTTTTTGTTCCGGATCAGCGATGCCACCAGCAGCATCCACATCACCACATTGCAGGGATAAACAGGCAAAATATGGTTATTTTCAATAACCGCGTTTCCTCCCGTAGCGAAAAAATCGACCCATAAATTGCTGTAATGGATGGCGACGGTGCTGATCGCGAAGAATTGGAGTATGTAATTTTTCTGTTTTTCGTCCCGGACCCAGATTCTGGCCCCGGCCAGCAGCGCCACAGTCAGGATGCCGGAGATGACGATGTAGAGAATATGTTGTGTGTTAAACATGGCTGAATTATACATCATTCGACATGGTTAGTCAACCCTGGCAATGACAGGCGTTTTTTGAAAAAAACAATCCCCATCCGGATGGATGGGGATTGTTTTCATGGCGACCCGGAACGGACTCGAACCGTCGACCTCCAGCGTGACAGGCTGGCGTGCTAACCGACTGCACCACCGGGCCAAGCGTGGGTATTATATCGGGAAAATCGCCAATTGTCAAGGGTTTTTCGAAAAATTTTATCGGTGCGGAAAAATACAGCGGTGAAAACTGTTGATAAAGCAGTAAATGATTGTTTAGCGGTGTAATTGAATTGCGGCGGCCTACGCCCACCGGGCGCCCCGAAGGGGCGCCATGGCTTCCCCCGGGGGGAAGCTGTCGCCGCCGCAAGGCGGTGACTGATGAGGAATGCGGGCGATAGCCTAAGATGATGAATCCGTAAAGACTTGCTGAAATCTTACCCATTATTAGGCCTGATATCTTTTCGAAATCGAACATTTCCGCCCGCATTCCTCTTCAGTCTCGCTTCGCTCGACAGCTTCCCCCCGGGGGAAGCGATATGCGCCCTGTGGGCGCCGTTGCCCCAGAGGGGCGACAAATACAGCACCGCTAAACAATCAGTTACACCTGTTTTAGCCTTATCGGCAGGGGCGTTGGTTGGGGGTTATTTTTTGTTCAGAGTCACCACGTTGGAGACCATGATGTTTCCGTACTTGTCGGTGATGACGCAGTAGACCCGGCGGCCGGCCCGGGCGGCGGTCATGGCCACGGCATAGGTGCTGCTCCGGAAGGCGGTGGTGCGCTTGAAGGTGCTGCTCCCGGCGTCGGCATAGTACCATTTGAAGGTCAGCCCCTGACCGGAAGTGCCCACGGTCACCTTGGCCTGGGCCCCCGCTGCCACGGTGACGGAGGTAGGCTGGGCAGTGATTTTCAGAGCAGAAGTCTGGTTCAGCACCACCATATTGGTCTGTACGCTCTGGCCATATTTGTCCGTGACCACGCAGTAAACGATCCGGCCCGCCCGGGATGCGTTCATGGCTACGTTGTAGCTGTTGGATTTGAAGGCGTTGGTCTTTTGGAAAACGCCGCTGGTGGGGTCGGCATAGTACCAGGCGTAGGTCAGGCCGTCGCCCTGGGCTTTCACGGTCACTTTGGCCTGGGCTCCTGCCGCCACGGTGACGCTCACCGGCTGGGTGGTAATTTTCAGAGGCGTCTTTTTGCTGAGGGTTACAGTGTTGGTGCGGAGGGAATTGCCGTATTTGTCGGTGATGACGCAGTAGATCTGCCGCCCATCCCGGGCGTTATTCATGGCCACGCTGTAGGAATTGCCCTTGAAGCTGCCGGTGTAGGCAAAGGCGCTGGCGCCCTTGTTGCGGTAGTACCATTTGTAGGTCAGCCCCTCGCCGGTGACGCCAACGGTGACCTTCGCGGTCTTTCCGGAGGCCACTGCCACGGAGACCGGCTGGGTGGTGATCTTCAAGGCGGAGCCCATGGTCAAGGTGACGGTGTTGCTCCGGATGGTTTTGCCGTACTTGTCCGTGATCTCGCAGTAGATCCGGCGGCCGTTGCGGCTGTCGTTCATGGCCACGGCGTAGGAATTTCCTTTGAAGCTGCCGGTATAGGAGAAGGCGCTCTCGCCCTTATTGGCGAAGTACCACCGATAGGTCAGCCCCTCGCCCTGGGCCTTGAGGGTGACACGGGCGGTGGCGCCGCTGGCGGCGGTGACGCTCTTGGGCTGCTGAGTGATGGCCAGGGGGGTTACGGCAGAGAAAACGAAATCCGTCCGGGACATGGGGTAGGTAGCGTGATAGTCGGCGGTCTCGAACTTGTCATCCCGGTAGTGGTCGTCGAAGTTGTCTGGGCTGCGCAGGAAGTAGTCATAGACGGTCTCCCCGGCGTCCCAGGTGGCGTCTACATTATAATATAGCCCACCGATCCGGACGATATTCCAGCCGTGACGGCCTCCGTTGCCGATACCGGTGATGAGCCGGGTGTCCACCCCCAGCTCCAGGGCCATCCGGTAGAACAGCAGGGCATAGCCCTGGCACACAGAGGTGCCCTGAACCATGGCGGCATAGGCGGTGTATTGGAGTTTGTAGTCATTGTTGCCCAGATTGGCGTAATCGTAGACCACGTGGTCGCAAATGTAATCGTAGATTCCGGTGATCTTTTCATAGTCCGGGGCGTTCCACAGGTTCAGCTCGGACAGGACGCCGGTTATGGTTCGGTCCAGCTCCTGCTCCTGCTGGGCGGTGGTGTAATAGTCCACCTGGTAGGTCAGGCTCACCTTTTTGACAGTACCGGGGATGGTGGAAGATTTCCAGGAATAGCCGCCCCACTGATAGTAGAGGTAGTCGCCTTGGGTGGGCTCGCCGGTGTGGAGCACCGCTTGGTCAAAGAGGGAATTGGCACTTTCCTTCACATCCCGGGTGGTGGTGTAGTGGATGGTGACGGTGCTGGCCCGGGCCTCCAGCTGGGTACGGAAGTAGTCCACCGCCTCATCTTCGGTGATGTAGGTGACGGACCGGGGGATCACCGGGGAGGCAATTTGCATATCCGGGGCCTGGCCGCCGTAGAAGGGGTTGACCCGGCTGCCGGAATCCGTCACCGGCACCTGCTCCGCGCTGACCCCAAGGGGCAGCAGCGTCAGCAGACTGCACAGCACCAAAATCAGACTGATGATCCGTTTTTTCATGTTGATTCCTCCTGTTTTCAATTTTCGCGGTGTGGAAATGTGTGTTTTTGTGGGTAAATGATTGTTTGGTGGAGAAAATCCTTCCCCCTGGGGGGAAGCCTTTGGGGCGCGCAACAATCATTCGCAGCGATTAGGGCTTCTCTGATTTTATTATACCAAGCCCCGCAGCTGATTGCAATGAAAAAATATCCCCCGGTTTGCACCGGGGGATACATTATAATATAGAGGGAATTACAGCTTGGGGCCAGCCTCGACCAGAGCCTTGCCGGCGTCGTTGCCGGTGTACTTGACGAAGTTCTTGATGAACCGGCCAGCCAGATCCTCGGCCTTCTTCTCCCACTCGGAAACATCAGCATAGGTGTCCCGGGGGTCCAGAATGGCGGGGTTCACGCCGGGCAGGGAGGTGGGAACCTCGAAGTCGAACAGGGGGATCTTCTTGGTGTCGGCCTTCAGGATGGAGCCATCCAGAATGGCGTCGATGATGCCGCGGGTGTCCTTGATGGTGATACGCTTGCCGGTGCCGTTCCAGCCGGTGTTGACCAGGTAAGCCTTGGCGCCGTTGGCCTCCATCTTCTTGACCAGCTCCTCACCGTACTTGGTGGGGTGCAGCTCCAGGAAGGCCTGGCCGAAGCAGGCGGAGAAGGT
>JAZQHH010000122.1:0-4966 GCA_045540495.1 Faecousia sp. | reverse complement strand
TGACCCAGAAATGGGTGCCCGAGAGCATCGCCCTGGAGGCCGGGGTGGATGAGACCGCCGGTGTGCTGGAAATCGGCCCCGGCATCGGCCCCCTGACTCAACAGCTTTGCCTGCGGGCCGGGAAGGTCTGCGCCGTGGGGCTGGATCAGCGGCTGGAGCCCATCCTCAAGCAGACGGTGGGTGCGTTTCCCAACCTGGAGATCATCTGGGGCGATGTGCTGAAGCTGGATGTCCCCACCCTGGTGGGGGAGAAGTTCGCGGGCCTGCGTCCCATGGCCTGCGCCAATCTTCCTTATTATATTACGACCCCCATCCTGACGGCTCTGTTGGAGGCGGAGTGCTTCGATTCCGTCACGGTCATGGTGCAAAAGGAGGTGGCCCAGCGGATCGCCGCCCAGCCCGGCACCGGGGATTACGGTGCCTTCACAGTATTCTGCCAGTATTATGCCGAGCCGGAGCTGCTGTTCGATGTCCCGGCCCATTGCTTCCTGCCCCAGCCCAAGGTCACCTCGGCGGTGGTCAGCCTGCGGTGCAGAAAGGAACTGCCCTGGGATATTGCGGATCAGACTGTATTTTTCCGCACAGTCCGTTCCAGCTTCGCCATGCGCCGCAAGAAGCTCAGCAACGGCCTGGCCTCCGGGTTCCCGGAGCTGGGCAAGGCCGGTGCAGAGGAAGTGATTGCCCAGTGTGGCTTCGATGCCAACGTCCGTGGCGAAACCCTCAGCATCCCCGAATTTGCCAAAATTGCCAACGCCATCGCTGCCCGGAGAAACTAGTATGTCATTGCGAGGCCGCAGGCCGTGGCAATCCGTTTCTTCTGTTATGGTTCCTTAGCGATGCAATCATTCCCCGCCCAAACGAACCTCCACCGGTTGACCGATGACCATTTCATCCTCCGTCACCCGGCAGTCCACTGCCAGTACCGTCACCCCCTGGGCCGCTGCCTCCCGGAGGGCCGCGCCGAAGGCCGGGTCGGTGGCATCATTGGGGTGGAGGAATTTCACATCCCCCATCTGAATCACGAACAGCACGTAGGCCCCGAAGCCATCCTTCGCCGCCTGGGCCAGTCCCCGCAGATGCTTGGCTCCCCGCTCCGTAGGGGCATCGGGAAAAGCGCAGACCCCATCGTTTTCCAGGGTCACGCCCTTCACCTCCAAAAAGCATGACCTGCCATCCCTGGTAAAGGAAAAATCGAACCGGGAATCCCCATGGAATGTTTCTGCCCGCAGATTATCGATTTGTCCCAAACCACCACCCCGGAGCCATTCCCCGGCGGCAACATTGGGCGCCTGGGAGTCCATGTTGATAAGCCGATGGCCTTTTTTTACGGTAATCAGGTCAAATTTTGTTTTTCGGTTGGGATTCGCCGCCCGCTGGCACCAAACCGCAGCCCCTTCCGGCAGCAGCTCCCGGCACCGGCCGGTGTTTTTCACATGGCAGATTTCCACTTGCCCCTCAATTTCCACATGGGCAATAAACCGGTTCGGCCGCTGCAAAAACACCCCCGGCACCATATTTTCGTAACGCATAGTTTCACCTCGTGGGATTATCATACCAGAAAATTCGGAAAAAGCCAATATAAATACTTGACATTTCTGAAAAGTGTGCTATAATCTATCCTGTTCCGAACGGAGGCATAGCTCAGCTGGTTAGAGCGCATGCTTCACACGCATGAGGTCACAGGTTCGAGTCCTGTTGTCTCCACCAAGTAAAAAACCCACACCAAATGGTGTGGGTTTTTTGTTTGGTGAAAATCAGACACGGGGCGAGAACCCATGTAATACCTTAATGATGCCCCTATGGGGCATCATGCAAATCGAGTCTTGATGGTTTCCGGGGCAGGGGTGGTTAGCTGAACACAACTCACAAAAAATTCAGGTGGTTTTGTGGGATTTTCTATGTACTTTTTGCCGAATCTGCCTTGCTTTTTTGGATACAAAAGTATATAATAATGCTATCGTAATGTTTTTATCGATATTCTGGTATTGATAAATCTTACCAAGTACATTCCGTCCGCCAAGCGGTACGAAAGGAGAACATTTATGAGCAGAAAAGTGACTATCATCGGCGCGGGTAACGTGGGCGCTACCATCGCTTACACCCTGAGCCTGGGCACCATCGCCTCCGAGATTGTCCTCATTGACATCAATAAGGACAAGGTCCAGGGCGAGGTTATGGACATCGTCCAGGGTGCCAGCTTCCGGGAGCCCATCTCCGTCATTGCCGGCGATTACGAGGATGCCAAGGATTCTGACATCGTCATCATCACCTCCGGCGTGGGTCGCAAGCCTGGTCAGACCCGCATCGAGCTGGCCCAGACCAACGTGAACATTCTGAAGTCCATCACCCCCCAGATCGTTTCCGCGGCCCCCAATGCCCTGTATGTCATCGTCAGCAACCCTGTTGACATTATGACTTATGTGTTCACCAAGATTTCCGGCCTGCCCGAAAGCCAGATTATCGGCTCCGGCACCGTGCTGGATACCGCCCGGCTGCGTTTCGACCTGAGCAACCACTTCAAGGTGGCCCAGAAGAATATCCATGCCTACGTCTTTGGCGAGCATGGCGATACCTCTTTTGTGCCCTGGTCCTGCGCCGATATCTCCGGCTGCAGCCTGGCCGATTACGAGGACCTGATGATCAAGAAGGGCGTGGTCACCGAGCGGGTGGACCCCGAAAAGACCCTGGAGTACGTCCGCAAGTCCGGCGGCGAGATCATCGCCAAGAAGGGCGCTACCTTCTATGCGGTGTCCGCCTCCGTCAACAAGATTTGCAACGCCCTGGTGGCGGCTTACGATTCCGTCAGCACCGTGTCCTCCATGATGCACGGCGAGTACGGCATCGAGGATGTGTGCCTGAGCACCATGACCATCATCGGCCCCGACGGCGTCAAGGGCAAAGTCCCTGCCAAGCTGACCTACGAGGAGATCTCCAAGCTCCAGGCCAGTGCCAACGCCCTGAAGGAAGTTATTAAGAGTCTGGAAATCTGATAAGGATAAATCCCCTACAGAGGCGTACGATAACCAAGAATTCACATGAAGGATGGATTGATATGACATACAGCTATTTTCCCGGCTGTACACTGCGTAACAAGGCCAAGGACCTGGACGATTACGCCAGAGCCAGTGCCGAGGCTTTGGGATTCCGGCTGGAGGAGCTGGAAACCTGGCAGTGCTGCGGCGGTGTTTACCCCCTGGGCAGCGACGAGATCGCCAGCAAGCTGCCCTCTGTCCGGGCCCTGGACGCGGCGAAGCAGAAGGGCCAGGATCTGGTGGCGGTCTGCTCTGCCTGCTACCATGTCCTCAAGCGTGTCAACGACGACATGGCCAACGTGGAGGACATCCAAACCCGGGCCAACAACTATATGGAGCTGGATACCCCCTACAAGGGCGAAACCCGGGTGCTGCACTTCCTGGAGGTGCTGCGGGATGAGATCGGCTTCGAGGAGCTGAAAAAGAAGGTGGTCAATCCGCTGACCGGCCGGAAGATCGGCGCCTACTACGGTTGCCTGCTGCTGCGGCCCAGCGATGTGATGGCCTTCGATGATCCGGAAGACCCCACCATTTTGGAGGATTTCATCCGGGCCCTGGGTGCCACCCCCGTCATCTACCCCTACCGCAACGAGTGCTGCGGCGGCTACATCAGCATCAAGGAAAAGGAACTGGCCACTTCCATGTGCGACAAAATCACGGGCAGTGCCGCCGGTTTTGAGGCTGATTGCCTGGTCACCGCCTGCCCTCTGTGCAAGTATAACCTGAACAAGAGCGGCAAGCTGCCTGTTGTCTATTTTACCGAGCTTCTTGCGGAGGCTCTGGGCCTGAAGGAGGGAGCGCAGTGAACAAACAAGCGGAACTCATTAAGGAAATCAGCGGTGTCAATCCGCTCAAGTGCATGAAGTGCGGCAAATGCTCCGCTTCCTGCCCTTCTTATAACGAAATGGACATCAAGCCCCATCAGTTTGTGTCCTATGTGCAGAACGAGGATATCGAGGCCCTGACCGCCTCCAAGTCCCTGTATAAGTGCCTGAGCTGCTTTGCCTGCGTGGAGCGGTGCCCCCGGGGGGTCAAGCCCGGCAAGCTGATCGATGCGGCCCGTCAGGTGGTCATCCGTCAGCGGGGCCAGGAGCATCTGTCCCCTGACGAAATCCCCGCCCTGCTGGATGAGGATACCCCCCAGCAGCTGCTCATGAGCGCCTTTAGAAAGTACCGGAGGTGAGTGCCTTGCAAAGAATTGGCGTATTTGTATGCCACTGCGGCAGTAACATTGCCGCCACAGTGGATGTGAAGAAGGTCGTGGAAATGGCTCTGCTGGAGCAGGGCGTTGTCCATGCCGAAGATTATCCCTATATGTGCAGTGAGGCCGGTCAGTCCCGGATTGCCGCTGCCATTGCCGAGAAGAAGCTGACCGGCATCGTGGTCTGCTCCTGCTCTCCCAGAATGCACGAGGCTACCTTCCGGAAGGCCGCCGAGCGCTGCGGACTGAACCCCTACATGGTGGAGATCGCCAACATCCGGGAGCATTGCTCCTGGATCCATAAGGATATGGCAGAGGCCACCGAGAAGGCCACCATCCTCATGCGGGCCGCCGTTGCCAAGGTGCATCTGAATGCCCCTCTGCAGGCCGGTGAGAGCCTGGTTACCAAGCGGGCCCTGGTCATCGGCGGCGGTATCGCCGGTATCCAGACCGCCATCGACATTGCCGATGCGGGCTACAAGGTGGATATCGTGGAAAAGACCCCCTCCATCGGCGGCCGGATGAGCCAGCTGGATAAGACCTTCCCCCCGCTGGCCTGCTCCGCCTGTATCCTGACCCCCAAGATGGTGGTGGCCGCGGCCCATGAGAACATCACCATCCATACCTATTCCGAAGTGGAGAAGGTTTCCGGCTTCGTGGGCAATTTCACCGTGGACATCCGCAAGAAGGCCCGGATGGTGGACATCACCAAGTGTACCGGCTGCGGCGTCTG
>JAZQHH010000121.1:0-4518 GCA_045540495.1 Faecousia sp. | reverse complement strand
ATCGGCCCGGGTTCCGCATTGCGCCTGCGGCGAGGGCCGATGTGGGCATCGGCCCCTACGGGGTGGTTTCTAAAGTTCCTTACAGACCTTTTCGGCAGCTTCGGGGAGCAGAATCCATTCCGCCTGTTCCATGACCCGGCGCTGCAGCGTTTCGGGGGTGTCGCCGTCTTCGGTGTAGACGGCCTTCTGGGCGATGATCTCGCCGCCGTCGGGGATTTCGTTGACGAAATGCACCGTGGCGCCGGTGACCTTCACGCCGTAATCCAGCGCCGCCTGATGGACCCGCAGGCCGTAGAAGCCCTCGCCGCAGAAGGAAGGGATCAGGCTGGGGTGGACATTCAGGATTCGCTTGGGGTAGCAGCTGGTGAAATTCTCCGTCAGGATGGTCATGAAGCCCGCCAGGACGATGATATCGATGCCGTGGGCAGTCAGGACCTCCTTCAGCCGCTCTTCGAAAGCCGCCTGGGAGCCGCACTGCTTTTTCAGCACCACTTCCGTGGCGATGCCGGCCTTTTTTGCCCGCTCCAGGGCGTAAGCGTCGGCGTTGTTGGCCACCACCAGGGTGATTTTGCCGCTGTTCAGGACTGTCCCCTGGGCATCGATCAGGGCCTGGAGGTTGGTGCCGCCGCCGGAAACGAAAACCGCGATCCGCTTCACTCCAGAATCACCTTCTCGTCGTTTTCGATGATGGAACCGATGACGTAGGCATCCTCGCCGTTGGCCTTGAGGATTTCCAGCGCGGTGTCCACCTGGTCGGCGGGAACCACAACGCTCATGCCCACGCCCATATTATAGGTATTGTACATATCCCGCTCGGGAATGTTGCCGAAGGACATAATCAGGTCGAAAATGGGCAGGACCTTCACGGCGGACTTGTCGATTTTGGCGCAGAGGCCGTCGGGGATGGAGCGGGGAATATTTTCGTAGAAGCCGCCGCCGGTGATGTGGCTGATGCCCTTCACGTCCACCTTTTCCAGCAGCGCCAGGATGCTCTTGACGTAGATTTTGGTGGGGGTCAGCAGGGTTTCAGCGATGGTCTTGCCGCCCAGCTCTTCGCGGCTTTCGTAGAGCAGGGGGTCATTGTTGTCGATGTTGAAAACCTTCCGGCAGAGGCTGAAGCCGTTGGAATGGATGCCGGTGGAGGCCAGGGCGATGACCACGTCACCGGCGGCCATGCGCTCATTTTTGATGATCTTCTTCTTGTCCACGATGCCCACGGCGAAGCCGGCCAGGTCGTAGTCCTCCACAGGCATCAGACCGGGATGCTCCGCGGTCTCGCCGCCGATCAGAGCGGCGCCGGACTGGACGCAGCCCTCGGCCACGCCGGAAACGATGGCGGCGATCTTCTCGGGGATGTTCTTGCCGCAGGCGATGTAGTCCAGGAAGAACAGGGGCTTGGCGCCCACGCAGATGATGTCGTTGACGCACATGGCCACGGCATCGATGCCGATGGTGTCGTGCTTGTCCATGAGGATGGCCAGCTTGACCTTGGTGCCGCAGCCGTCGGTGCCGGAGACCAGAACGGGCTCCTCCATGCCGGCGATGGGCAGGCCGAAGCATCCGCCGAAGCCGCCCACGTCATCCAGGCACCCAGCGTTGCGGGTCCGGGCAACGTGCTTCTTCATCAGCTCGACAGCCTTATAACCGGCGGTAATGTCCACACCGGCAGCCGCGTAGCTGGCAGACTGGGAGTTCTTGTGATCCATGATGAAAGCTCCTTTTCGGAAGTTTTATATATTAGGTATCAATCTTGCCCCCCTCATTTATGAGGGGGGTGCCCCGAAGGGGCGGGGGGAGTCAGTATTAAGTGAATCGTTGAGGTATCCCCTACGAAAGCAGGCTTCTCTCTTCTCTTTGTCACGGACTCCCCCCGGCCTCGCTTCGCTCGTCCACCCCCCTCATAAATGAGGGTGGCAAGGCGTAGGGCTTATTCCTTGCCGTTCCAGCAGTAGGTGCAGACCTTTTCCCGGTCCAGGCCGATGGCCTCCAGGAGGCCCTCCAGGCTCTGGTAGCCCAGGGAGTCGAAGCCCATGTCCTCGCAGATGGCCTTCAGCAGGCACTGTCCCCGCTCGGTGGTGCGGTCGGTGTATTCGTCGATGTGCTTCATGCCCTCCAGACCCTCCAGCTTCTGGATGGTCTTCCGGGCCAGCAGCTCCATTTCGGATTTGCTGCTGGAGAAATTCAGATATTTGCAGCTGTACATGATGGGCGGACAGGCAGAGCGCATATGCACTTCCTTGGCGCCGCTTTCATAGAGGAACTGAACGGTTTCGTTGAGCTGGGTGCCCCGGACGATGGAATCGTCCACGAACAGCAGCTTCTTGTCCTGAATCAGCTCCGGCACGGGAATCTGCTTCATTTCCGCCACGAGATTCCGCATCTCCTGATTGGAGGGGATGAAGGAACGGGACCAGGTGGGGGTGTATTTCACGAAGGGCCGGGCGTAGGCCTTGTGGCTCTCGTTGGCGTAGCCGATGGCGTGGGGGATGCCGGAATCCGGCACACCGGCCACGAAGTCCACATCCGGCAGGGTACCGGCCTTGGCTTCGTCCCGGGCCATGGTCTCGCCGTTGCGGTAGCGCATGACCTCCACGTTCTTGCCCTCGTAATTGGAGTTGGGGTAGCCGTAGTAGGTCCACAGGAAGGCGCAGATCTTCATTTCCTTGCCGGGGGCGGCCAGCTGCTCCACGCCGCCGGGGGTGATCTTCACGATCTCACCGGGGCCCAGCTCGTAGTAGTCCTGGTAGCCCAGCTTGTGGTAGGCGAAGGACTCGAAGGAAACGCAGCAGCCCTCCAGGCTCTGGCCCACCAGCACCGGGATGCGCCCCAGCCGGTCCCGGGCGGCGATGAGGCCGTCGGGGGTCAGCAGCAGAATGGTGCAGGAGCCGTCGATAATGTTCTGGGCATGGTGGATGCCCTCGACGATGTCGCTTTTTTGGTTGATGAGGGCGGCGGTCAGCTCCGTGGTGTTGACCTTGCCGGAGGACATGGCCATGAACTGATGGCCGGGGCCTGAGAAGGCCTCCTCCACTAATTTTTCTGCGTTGTTGATCAGGCCCACAGTGGCAATGGCGAACATACCCAAATGGGAGCGTACCAGCAGAGGCTGGGGGTCCGTGTCGGAAATGCAGCCGATGCCGGCGTGGCCCCGGAATTTGGCCAGATCGCTTTCGAACTTGGTGCGGAAAGGGGTATTTTCAATGTTATGGATCTGGCGCTGGAATCCTTTTTCTTTGTCGTAGAACGCCATGCCGCCCCGACGGGTGCCGAGGTGGGAGTGATAGTCCGTGCCGAAAAACACGTCGTATTTGCAGTCTTTGCGGGAGATCGTCCCGAAAAAGCCACCCATAAAGTGACCTCCTTGGAAATAGATACGGGATGCGAGATATGAGATAATACGCAAATATCTCATATCTTAAATACCTGATATCAGTTAGCGAAGAACAGGCCGTTCAGGGTCATGGGATCGATATACTCGCCGTTCTTGTACACGCGCATATTGCCGGAGGCGATCTCGTCGATGAGCATGACCTCGCCATTGGCATCGTAACCGAACTCGAACTTGATGTCGTACAGATCAAGGCCCTTTTCCTTCAGGTCGTCAGCAACGATCTTGGTGATGGCCTGGGTCATGGCCTTCAGGCTGTCGTACTGCTCAGCGGTCATAACGCCCAGATCCACCAGACCGTCCTTGGTGACCAGAGGATCACCCAGAGCATCGTTTTTGAAGGTGGTCTCAACATAGGCAGGCAGATCCTGGCCCAGGGTGCAGTAATCGCTGTAACGACGGAAGAAGGAGCCCACGGCCTTATAGCGGCAGATGACCTCCAGACCCTTGCCGAAGGCCTTGGCAGGCAGGACTTCCATGGTGGTGTTGTTCAGGTCAGCGCTGACATAGTGGGTCTTGATGCCGGCGGCGTTGATCTTTTCGAAGAAGTAGATGCTCATACGCAGATTCACGTCGCCCACGCCCTCAATGGTCAGGCCGACGCTGTTTTCACCGGGATCGAACACGCCGTCCTTGCCGGTGCAGTCGTCCTTGAACTTCAGCAGGTAGTTGCCGTTGTCCAGTGCAAATACGTCCTTGGTCTTACCGGTGTAAACAAGCTTCAGATTTTCCATGATCGATTACCTCTTTATATATTTAAAGTTTTTAAATTACTGCAGGGCTGCGTCCTTCTGAAGGACCTTTTCGGCATCGTTCTTGCGCTTTTCATCCAGCTTGGCGGCCAGCTCTTCGTCGGTGACAGCCAAAATCTCGATGGCAAGCAGGGCTGCGTTGACGGCACCGTCCACAGCCACCGTGGCAACAGGAATGCCGGAGGGCATCTGTACAGTGGACAGCAGAGCGTCCAGACCGTTGGCAAAGGTGGTGGATTCCATGGGAATGCCGATCACCGGCAAGGTGGTGTTGGCGGCGATGGCACCGGCTAAGTGGGCGGCCATGCCTGCGGCGGCGATAATGGCACCGTAGCCTGCGCTGCGGGCGTTGATGGCAAAATCCCGGGCCTCCACCGG
>JAZQHH010000120.1:0-39628 GCA_045540495.1 Faecousia sp. | reverse complement strand
ATCTCCATAGGCTGCACCGTAGGCAAAGGCGCACTGGTGGAAGACAGCGTGGTCATGCCCGGCGTGGTTATTGAGCCCGGTGCCATCGTCCGTCACGCCATTTTGGGCGAGGATAGCCATGTAGGTAAGAACTGCGTAGTTGGCGGTGCCTACGGTCCTAAGGACAAAAAGAACATCAGCGTCACCTCCAAGGGCGCTGTTCTGAAAGATAACGCCGTGCTTGGGCCCGGCGAAATGCTGTAAGGGAGGAACTGCGCTATGAATGTAATGGGCATTATTTTCGCCAACGACGCCACCATGGGCGACCTGACCAGCAAGCGTACCATGGCCAGCCTGCCCTTTGGCGGCCGCTACCGTCAGATTGATTTCCACCTGAGCAATATGGCCGCCGCCGGCATCCGGCACATCGGCATCATCTCCCGGCACAACTACCAGTCCCTGATGAACCATGTGGGCGACGCGGAGGAATGGGGCCTGGAGCTGGGTGAGGGCGGTCTGGAATTTCTGACCCCCTACGCCATGTCCACCACCGACCGCTATCGGGGCAAGCTGGAGAATCTGTACAACGCCATGGATTTCCTGGAGTACGGCTCCGATGACGAGGATGAGTATGTCATCGTGGCGGATTCCTCCATCCTGAGCAATATGGACCTGCCCGCCATCCTCGCCGCCCATATCGAAAGCGGCAAGGATATCACCGTGGTTACCAAATCCGGCATCGCCAATGGCGAAAAGCGGCTGGATCTGGCGGTGAAGCTGGACAGCAAGGGCGGCATCCAGGATATCGCTGTGGACTATGTGGCCCCGGCGGATTACTTGGCCTCTATGGACACCTTCGTTATGTCCAAGGCTTTCCTGAAGCACCATGTGAAGGAGTGCGTGGCCCGGGATAAGTACCACATGGACCGGGACCTGGTCATGGGCCTGTGGCAGCATGGGCTGGCCAGCCTGAATGTTTATGAATTCGAGGGCATCGCCCTGTTTAATGAGTCCATCGAGGAATATTTCCGCAATTCTCTGGCGCTGATTGATAAGGAAGTGCGCCACGACCTGTTCGGGGCTCACCATCCTGTGTTCACCAAGGTCCGTGACCGGGTGCCCAGCTACTATGGCGAAAATTGCGAAATTGAGAATTGCCTGGTGGCCGATGGCTGCTTCCTGGAGGGCGAGGCGGAGGATTCCGTCCTGTTCCGGCAGGTCACCATCTGCGAGGGCGCCGAGGTGGAGCATTGCGTCATCATGAACGATACCGTGGTGGGCGAAGGCTGCGAGCTGGAGTATGTGATTCTGGATAAGAATGTCACCGTCCGGCCCGGCTCCCGGCTCATCGGCACCGCCAAAAATCCCATCATCGTCAAGCGGGGGGAAACCGTATGAAAATAGCCATTCTGGCCTCCGAGGGCGCACCCTACGCCAAATCCGGCGGTCTGGGTGACGTGATGGAGGCGCTGCCCTCCGCTCTTGCCAAGATCAAGGGCAACGAGGTGCTGCTGATTCTGCCTTATTATAAGAAAATCAAGGAAAATCCCAAGTATCCCGTGGTGGATCTGGGGAATTTCGAGGTGGGCGTGGGCTGGCGCCAGGCCTATGCGGGCATCATGGAGCTTCAGGGCCGGAAGGACGGCGTGAAGGTCTGGTTTGTGGACAGCGAATATTATTTCGGTGCCCGGCCCGGTGCCATTTACGGCGATATCGACGATGGCGAGCGGTTCGCCTTCTTCTCCAAGGCCTGCCTGGACGCCATGGCCATCCAGGGCTGGATTCCCGATGTGATCCAGTGCAACGACTGGCAGACCGCCCTGGTGCCGACCTATCTGAAGGCCATGTACGGCCACCTGTTCCCCCGGACGAAGTGTATGTTCACCATCCACAACATCGAGTACCAGGGCTGGGCCGGTTCCAGCTTCTTCGATGATGTGCTGTACCTGCCCTGGGAGTGGCGGGGCTGCCTGGATATGTAGGGCTCTGTGAACATGATGAAGGGGGCCATCGAAACCGCCGACCTGGTCACCACCGTGTCCGAAACCTATGCCCGGGAGCTGATGTACCCCTACTATGCCCACGGGCTGGATGCCATCATCTCCGGCGCTGCCTGGAAGCTCACCGGCATCACCAACGGCATCGATGTGAACACCTTCAACCCCGAGAAGGACCCGGCCTTGCCCGCCCATTATAATGCCAAGACCATTGCGGAGGGCAAGGCGGCGTGCAAGGCGGCCCTCCAGAAGGAAGTGGGCCTGCCGGTGAAGCCGGATACCCCCCTGTGCGTCATGGTCACCCGGCTTGCGGGGCATAAGGGCCTGGATCTGCTGTGCTATATCGCCCGCAGGCTCCTGTGGGAGGAGGATGTGCAGCTGCTGATCCTGGGCACCGGCGAGCCCCACTATGAGCAGTTCTTCCGGGATCTGAGCAATGAATTCCCGGATAAGGTGGCGGCGAAGATCACCTTCGACCTGGGGCTGGCGGCGAGGATCTACGCCGGCGGCGACATCTACCTGGTGCCCTCCAAGTCGGAGCCCTGCGGCCTGAGCCAGATGAACGCCATGCGCTATGGCACGGTGCCTGTGGTCCATGCCACCGGCGGCCTCCGGGATACGGTGCCTCCGGCGGATGAAGCGGGCAAGACCGGCCTGGGCTTCACCTTCCAGAGCTACAACGGCGACGACTTCTACGCCGCCCTGAAGCGGGCGCTGCACCTGTACAACACCGACCGGGAAGGCTTCCGGGCCCTCCAGCAGCGGGATATGGAGCAGGACTTCAGCTGGAACAAGCCCGCCAAGCGGTACATGGAGCTGTTCCACCAAATGCTCGGCGAATAAAACATCACACCCCCAAGGGATTACCCTTGGGGGTGTTCGTATGCATAAAGAGGTAAAAAATTGTTTGGCGCACTGAGATAATGCTGTCATTGCGAGGAGCGAAGCGACGTGGCAATCTCCCGGTATAATTTTCGACAAGAGAAATTTTCGATGAACGTACAATGCAAATGGGATTGTACACAGATTTTGGTGCAAAGTTTGTCCAAAGTTGTACCAGGAGATTGCCACGTCGCTTCGCTCCTCGCAATGACAAGGTTGTTTTAGGTGGGTGCGCCGTATTAGGTCGCAAAACAATCCTTCACACCGGCAGCAGGACGAAGAAGGTGTTGCTGTTTTCCTGGCTTTGGGCCCAGATTTTGCCGCCGTGCTGCTCCACGATGCCCTGGGCGATGGACAGGCCCAGGCCGTAGCTGCCGGTTCTGGTCCGGGCGGCGTCCACCCGGTAGAATCGTTTGAAAATATCGGTGCGCTGCTGCTCCGTCAGGGGCTGGCCGGGGGTGGTGACGCTGAGCAGGGCATTTTTGCCGTGGCGGTCCAGCCGCAGCAGAATGGTGCCTCCGGCGGTGGAGTATTTGCAGCCGTTGTCCAGCAGAATATCTACCACCTGCCGCAGATGCTTCTCGCTGCCGGTCAGGTGAATGTCCGGGCTGATTTGGCTGACCAGATTCCGCCCGGCCTCGAAATACACCGGCTCGAAGGGCAGCACCGCGTCGTCCACCAGCTTGCTGAAGTCCAGCTTCCGGTGTTCGGCCTTGGCGGTGCCGCTGTCCACCCGGGCCTGGTTCAGCAGATCCTCCACCAGGGAGCGCATCTGCCGGGACATGGTCAGAATGTTTGCGGAAAAATCCAGCTTGCTTTCGGCGTCGTAGTCCGGGTCCGCCAGCAGCTCGGCGTTGGTCAGGATCACCGTCAGGGGGGTCTTCAGCTCATGGGAGGCGTCAGCCACAAATTGCCGCTGCTGTTCCCATGCCTGCTCCACCGGCCGCACCGCCCACCGGGAAAGCAGGGCGCTGGCGCAGAAAAAGCCCACGGAGCCAAGCAAGAAAATAACAATACAGGTAATCTTTAGCCGGTCTAATGCGTCAATTTCCGAGGAAATATCCATAAAAGCAAACTTTTTGCCCGGACCGGACTCCAGCCGCAGGAATCGAATCTCCAAATCCTCCAGCACGCCGCTGGTCTGGTCGGTTGCGGCGGCACGGTTCAGGATGTCCACCAGAGCCTCCTTGTCGGAAAGGTAGCTTTCCGGCCCCATGGCCCGCAGGGTGCCGTTGGGCTCCAGCTCCAGCACGAAGCAGCCACTGGAGATGGCAGGCTTGTTGGGCCGGTTGTGAAGGTTCAGCCCGCCGGCAGCCTCCAGGGCATCCATGCTGGCGGAGCGGAGGCTCTGACGGGTGGAGGTGTTGACGAATACCAGAATCAGCGCCAGCAGCACCGTCAGCAGCACGGTGGTGATGGCGGTGAGCTTAAATCGGAGCTGTCGGATCATTTTGTGATGCACTCCAGATAGTAGCCCATCCGCCGCTGGGTCTCGATGGAGATGTCGGAGCCGATGGATGCGAGCTTCCGGCGCAGGAAGGCGATATAGACCTCCACATGGTTGTCCACGGCGTTGGAATCGTAGCCCCAGACCCGGGCCAGGAGGGTTTCCTTGGAGGTGATCCGGTTGCCGGCCTGGAGAAGAGAGCGCATCACGTCAAATTCCCGGGCGGACAGGCGCACGGAATTGTCGCCGCAGTGGAGGATGCTGGTGCTTAAATCCAGCTCCGTGTTGCCCATGCGCAGAGTGTCCACCTGGTTGCCCTGGCGGCGGAGCAGGGCATTGATGCAAGCCAGGAGCTCCCGGCTGTCGAAGGGCTTGGTCAGGTAGTAGTCGGCTCCGGCGTTGAGGCCCTCGATCCGGTCCAGGATGTCGGATTTCGCCGTGAGCATGAGAATCGGCACCGCGCACCGCTTGGAGCGAACCCGGCGGGCTACCTCGTAGCCGTTGAGCCCGGGCATCATCACGTCCAGGATCAGCAGGTCGTAGATGCCCAGCTCTGCGTATTCCGCACCGGTCTCCCCGTCGTAGACCGCCTCCACCTGAAAGCCCTTGCCGGTGAGCAGGGTTTTCAGGGAATCGGACAGCAGTTTTTCGTCTTCAATGAGCAGGATTTTCATGGGGATACCTCCCGTTGTTTTTCTTAATCATAACATAAAAAGCTGAATTTTTCCTGAATGATTGGTAAAAAAGATTTGTCGGTCATTGTCATAAAAGAACGCTCTGCAGGGGAGAGTCCTGCCCCGCCCTCAGTTTGTCAAAAAAGCGATTGCATATATAAATGATTGTTTAGCGAACTGGCGCGGGAGCGCCCATGCCTTCCCCCGGGGGGAAGCTGTCGCCGCCGCAAGGCGGTGACTGAGGGGGAATGCGGGCGGAAATGTTCAATTTCGTAAAGATTTCAGGCCTAATAATGGGTAAGATTTCATCAAGTCTTTACGGATTCAACATCTTAGGTTATCGCCCGCATTCCCCAGCCGACCCGGCTCCGCCGGGCCACCTTCCCCCCGGGGGAAGGCATGGGCGCTCCCGCGCCAGTTTGCGAAAAAATCACTTTCGTCAGCGAATATATTAACAGTTTACCACGATATTTGTGGTGACGCAAGGGTGGAAGTGTGGTATAATCCACATATATCCACAAAAAACGGAGGGATCTTATGGAACGAAAGCGTTGGTACAAGGACATGGTTTTCTACCAGATCTGGCCCCGGAGCTTCAAGGATGGCGACGGTGACGGCATGGGCGACCTGTGGGGCGTGCTGGAGAAGCTGGATTACATCAAAAGCCTGGGCTGCGACGGCATCTGGTTTTCGCCCATCTACCCCTCCCCCGGGGCGGACTGCGGCTATGACATCGCCGATTATATGGACATCGCCCCGGAATTTGGAGGCATGGAGGCTTTCCGGCAGGTGCTGGATGGGGTACACCGGCGGGGCATGAAGCTGCTGATGGGTCTGGTGGTGAATCACACCAGCGACGAGCATGACTGGTTCCAGAAAAGCCGCCGCCGGATCGAGCCCTACACCGACTACTACATCTGGCGTCCGGCCAAGCCCGACGGCAGCCTGCCCAACAACTGGGATTCCAATTTCGAGGGAAAGGCCTGGACCTTCGATGAGGTGCGGGGGGAATATTATCTGCACCTGTTCGCCGTCAAGCAGCCGGATCTGAACATGGATAACCCTCTGGTCCGGGAGGAGGTTAAGAAAATCCTCCGTTTCTGGCTGGACATGGGGGTGGATGGCTTCCGGGAGGATGTGATTACCTACATCTCCAAAAAGGATGGCCTGCCGGACGACCACCTGTTTCCTATTTATAAAGGAATGCTCCACTACAACCATGGCCCCCGGATTCACGAGTACCTGGCGGAGTTCAAGCGGGAGGTCTTCGACCATTACGACTGCTTCACCCTGGCGGAGGCACCTCTGGTGTGGCCGAAGCAGGCCCTGCGCTACATCGACGAAAAAACGGGCCAGATCGACATGATGATCCAGTTCCAGTGCCAGTGCGCCGACTGCCTGTTCACCGACTATCTGCCTACGAAATTTTCCCTGCGGCGGATGAAAAAGGCCTTCTCCGACTGGCAGTACCGGCTTTCCGGTCGGGCCTGGAATATGCTCTACATCGAAAATCACGACCATCCCCGGATCATCTCCCGGTACGGCAGCGAAAAATTCTGGGCCGAATCCGGAAAAACCCTGGCGGCCGCCTACCTGTTTCAGCAGGGGACGCCGTTTTTGTACCAGGGCCAGGAAATCGGTATGCTGAACTGGCGGCCCCAGGACCCGGAAATGTATGAGGATGTCCAGACTCGCTACAACTACGCCCACAGCAACTTGAAAAAATCCCCGGAAGAGCGGCTGAAGAAAATGTGGCGCTCCTCCCGGGACTCCGCCCGGACCCCGGTGCAGTGGGACGATACGGAAAACGCCGGCTTCACCACCGGGGAGCCGTGGCTTTATGTAAACCAAAATTACAAAAAAATCAACGTAGCCGCCCAGGAGGCGGACCCGGATTCCATTCTGAACTTCTACCGCAAGGCCATCGGTCTGCGCAAGCAGCTGAAGGTGGTGCGCCACGGAAAATACCGGGAACATTTCCCCCTGGACCCGAAGCTGTATCTCTATAGCAGGAGCCTGCCCTGCCAGAAGCTGCTGGTCATTTGCTCCTTCAGCGAAAAACCCACCAAAATGAAGGTTCCCGCCGGGTTCGACCTGGACAGCGCCCGGCTGATCCTGACGAATTATCAGACCCAGTCTGATCTGCTCCAGCCCTACGAATGCCGGGTCTACCTCTGGCAGCGGTGACAGGAATATACAAAAACGACCGATCCGCGGTGGCGGGTCGGTCTTGTATATTCAGGATTTGAAGGCGGCGTTGGCGTTGGTGTGGAAGCAGATACCGTCGTTGGACTGGCCGTTGACCATGACATTGATGCAGTTGCCGGAGGTGAACCAGTCGTTGATGGCCAGGGCGCGCATTTCAGCGGGGGCATCGGCATCTTTGTAGACGCAGGCACTGTTGAGCAGGCCGATTCTGGTGGCGCAGGCAGAAATGGTTTGACTGAGAGCGTAGCTCTCCACTGCCACGAAGGGCTTTTCGTATGTCATTTTCATGGCAACCAACCTGCCTTTCCGTGCAAATTTATCCGCCCTGCAAGAGCGGATACCACCGCAACGTAATTCGCTAGCTATTATACAACCTTCTTCCCCAAAAAGCAATAGTCAAGTTGCTTAAAATTTACATTTTTTTTCGGTCTGGCATGACGGTGGTTTCACAGAAAATTGGTTGACAATTCCATAATAAAAGGATAAAATAAAGAACGTATATCTTTTGGAATGAGGGAGTATCCCCTTTTGGAGATATTTGAAAGGAGAGGGATTCTATGAAAAAGACGGCATTTTGCAAGCGGCTGCTGACCATTGTGCTGGCGCTGGCGATTTTGATATCCGCAGTGCCCATGGGGGCGATGGCTGCCACCGGCGATTTCGGCGGTTTTTACGATACCGGACTGGTGGATGGCATCAATGTGCAGGATTCCATCAACTGGCCAATCAAAATATACGACTACCTGAACGACGGTATGCTCTTCGAGTATTCCTCCGGGTCCCACCAATATGCCACGGTGTCCCAGGGCGCAGCCTACGGCGGTGGCACCATTATGCCCAGCCAGTCCGTTATCGGCAACGATTATACCGTCAACGGTGGCTATATCACCACTTCCGGTGGCCATTCCGCCGTTACGGATGCTTACGACGACAATGCCTTCAAAAACTGGTTCCAGCTCTCCCAATACAACAAGAGCGCGGCCCAGGGCGGCGTCGGCACCAAGGGCGCGATGAAATATCTGCACCTGTCCCTGAGCAGCGCCATTTCTAATCCCCGGCCTGTGGTGCTGACGGATTTCATTGTCGATAATGACGGCTCTGTGGCCGAGACCTCCGTGCAGTATGCGGTGGTGGTATACCGCACCAATGTGTCCGGCGGCAAAATCGACCTGGGCTGGAGCCATCAGGGCACCGGCAAAGAGACCTACGCCGGCGGTGTCAGCGGCACTTCCTGGGATTATTCCTCCATGGACTACAGTATGCGCGGCCCGGAGGCTGCCACGGCTGACGGCCAGTGGCACAGCCTGGTGGTCAACATGAAGACCGGCACCGGCGACCTGCCCAACGACAGCACCAACGGAAAAATCAGCCTGGTGCTGCTGGATGTGGTGGGGCTGGATACCACCAGCGAATATTTCGACATTTCCCACATCGCCTACTTCGATTCTCAGGCCAAGGCCGACAACTACGCCAGTGACGCCCTGAATTTCGTCAACAACCCCGGCGAATACCTGCTGGATCAGAACTACACCAGCGAGGTGACCACGACCCTGGAAAAACCGGCGGGAACCGGCAATGTCATCAATTTCCCTGATAATGCGGCCCATTTTTCGGATTCTCCCTACACCGGATGGGGCTCTTATGCCTCCCGGGTGGACAATGGGGACAAGGATTATGCCAGCCTTTCCATGAGCGTCAGCTCCAACAGCACATACTCCGGCTGGAGCGGCGGAGCCAATTCTGCTTATTTTGCTTACGGCATTTATGCCAGCCGGGCTTCTGTCCGTTATGTTACCATTGTTTACCGTACGCATAGCCTGCCCACCAATGCCACCATCGGTTTTTGGGTGGAGGGCACCGATTCCAGTGGCAGCGGCTATGCTGCCGGTGCCGGTTCCGGGCGGAATTATGCTACAATGGTAACATTGCCCCAGTCTACCACGGAGTGGATTTACTTTACCTACGATCTGAACTGTATCAATATCAAGGACACGGACTACTCCAATGTGATGGCATACATTACGAAAATCGGTGCGTTTTTGCCTTCCTCCGGCAGTATGGATATTGCCTACGTGGATTACCACCAATACCTGGATGACGCCCACAGCTTCGGCGAGGATGCGGCCAACTATATGAACGGCAATTATACCGTCAATCCAGCCCCGTCTCCCAGCGCTTATGGTATTGATTTTGTCAAGGATGTTTATGAATCCTCTGCCATCAGCAAAATGTCGGCGTCCCAGGATAACTATACCACTGCGCTGGATGTGCGGGATATCGACTCGGCGAACCGGGGCTATGTAAATATCTACGATGTGGACAATGACAACAAATATGATGCCACGTATTTTTTGAGCGGTGTCAGTCTCCCCAAGGCGAATGTTCGGTATCTGACCATCGTTTACCGTACCCATAATCTGTCCGGCGTAAATAAAATCGGCTTTTGGGTGAATGGCACCACATCCTCCGGCAGTACCTGGGCTGCCGGTAAGGATACAAGCCGCACCAGCAGCTATGTCAATCTGACAACACTCAATCAGTCCGAAACGAAATGGGTCTACCAGACCTTTGATCTGCAAACGCTGATTAACGCAAAGGATACGGACTATACAAACTATATTTCCAAGGTTACCGACATTGGCGTCTATCTTCCCGGCTTCACCAATTGCAGCCAGAGTATGGATATCGCCTATATCGATTACTACAGCAGCAAGTCCGCTGCGGATACCTTTGGCGCGACGGCGGCGCTGTACATGAACAGCGGCGGCAGCACCAGCGCTTCCGGCGGCTCCACCTACTACAAGCACTGGAACATGGGCGGCAATACTGCCTTCACAATGATCTTCCCCTCCACCGGCGGCGGTTGGGAAATCTCCGACGGCCAGCGCGGCGGCAGTAACACTTGGACCAATGGCTATTATAGCTACAACATTGGTCAGTATCTGGAAGACTCCGGCTGGTCGGAGCTGAACAGCCAGCGAACCACTGCGGCAAGTCTTGGCTACCCGGTTTCCGGTTCCATCTTCACCCTGCAGAATAATAACTACGATGTTTCTACCCTGGATCTGGGCTATGTGCTGAAAAATACGGCAGTTTCCGGCATTTATACCGCCGGTCTGCTGGAATCCGGCCTGCTGAATGTGAACGTCGGCGGCACGAACTACAAAACCCTCCAGTATAAGGACGATACCATCGACTACATCGCCCTGTTGCTGGAAAATACGCTGAAGATCCCCCAAACCGACAGCTACGGCAACTACAACTATACCTTTGTTCAGGGCGCGGACAGCTCCCAGTTTGCCTACACCTGGAACGGTACGGAAGTTGTAGCCGGTGTGGACGGCGAATCCTCTGTGACTTTGGCGGCTGCTCTGCGCAAGCGGTTGGGGATTGTGTTCGATTCCACCGATTATGCCGGTGGACGGATACTCAATGATACCAATATCGTACCCCGGAGCACTGCCGCGGCGCTGTCTGCCGAAAAGCGGGCTGCGCTGGTGGGCCCCTTCCGGGACTGCGTTGGGGAAATCGATTCCTTCGCGGCAGCGGCCTACTACCTGCTGCACAATCTGTTTATCGATAACTCCTACAACCAGCTCCAGAATGACTACAAGTATCTGGTGCTCAGCAAGGGTACCCTGCACAACAATACCACCAGCAACACCAGCGACGACAGAGAAGCCTTTGTCTTCGATGCCGGCTTCACCACCGGCCAGGCTGGCCTGACTTACGATTCCTCCACCGGAACCTTTACCAATGCCTCCGGCAAGGTGGTTTACAGCAGCGTGGAGGCCTACCTGCAGGACAGCCAGCGGGCCGTGCAGTATGATACCGCGGCGGGCACCATCTCCCTGATCAGCGGCGACTCCAAGGACAATATCTACAGCGGCGCCAACAAGACCACCCGGTTCCCGTTCCTGCCGGTGACAGATGCCGAGGGTGACTATGCGGGCGAAACGGTGACCTACTTCGCGGAAGACCAGTCCGCCAGTGTTATGCCCGAGGGCGAAGGTTATGCCAATCGGAACTTCAACTACGTCCTTCAGGCCAACGGCGAATTTATTTACCAGTACGGCGATGACCTGTTCTTCAACTTCGCCGGTGACGATGACGTTTACCTGTTCATCAACGATGAGCTGGTTCTGGATATCGGCGCGGCCCATGCCATCACCACCGTCAACATGAACATGAACGACTATGTTCTGGAAGCCCAGCAGATCCTGGCCCCCCTGGCAGCCTACGGCTACGTGGCCGGTATGCCCGAAGAGGATTTCGCCGCTGTCCTGACTGCCGCCAAGGCAGCCGGCGCCACGGACAGCACCATCTCGGATGCCCAATACCTGCGCTGGCACCGGCTGAATCTGGTGGACGGCCAGAGTTATCCCATCGACTTCTACTACATGGAGCGTCACGGCTGGGGCGCCAATATGCGCATCGCCACCAACATCGTCATGACCGACCCGGCCCTGGGCTGCGAGAAGTCCGCCTACCAGGACGGCGCGGAAATCGCCTACGGCGGTATCGTGGACAAGGCTGCCCCCATCGAGTACAGCTTCGCCCTGACCAACAACGGCAACTCCAAGCTCTACAACCTGACCTTCACCGATTATGATATCGGCGTGGCCCTGGACCCCACCAACGGCCTGACCGTTACCGGCTCCAGAGCGACAGGCGCCGGAGGTGCCAAATTGCAGGCGTCGGACCTGGTGGCCTATGTTACAGGCTGGACCGACGATACCTTGACCACTCCCACGGATACCATCGTGGTCACCTTCAAGGATACCGTGGATGACACGGGTGCTGTGGTGGCCAGCGCCAACGACTATCTGAAGCAGTTCCTCCACAACCTGACCGGTGAAGGCCTGGGTGCCGGTGACTCCACCAATGTGGATTATTCCGGTGCCGGTTTGTGGAAGCATTCCACGGTCACCATCCGCGGCATCTACTACACCATGAGCGCGGCCCAGCAGTCGGCCAACGAATTTACCAATACGGTCTTCGTTTCCGCCACCCCGGCCCCGGAAAGCACCACCGTCATCAAGTCCGAGTCCAAGCATCAGGTCCGCTCCATCGCCAACGCCATCCACTTCTACCAGTGGGCCAATAACCCCGTCCATCTGACCCGCAGTGTGTTCAGAAGTGCCGCCGGTATCACCACCGCCGCGGAGAAATTCCTGATGGTCACCAGTACCCCCTCCGCTTCCAACGCCAGTCTTTATATCGACTACGCCTACAACGGCGTCAGCTATGCCGACGGCTATAAGCGGCTGGAGATCAAGTATACCACCCCCGGTACCTATCTGCTCTATGTCAAGGCCATGGCCGACAGCAATGCCAACGGCACTCCCGATGTCCGTGAGGATGACGACAGTGCCAACAACAACAGCTACCTGCAGATCGTCCCGGTCATTGTCCACGTTACCGATGTGGCCGACAGCACCGTGGTGCTGGATTATGGCCTGAAGGCAGACTTGATGGACGAGGGCGGCATCCTGGCCAACGACAGCGTGGGTGTTGCGAACATCTCCACCACCGTTACCGCCATGGGCATCTGCGCCACGGAGCCCGGCTATCTGAAGGACTACTCCGCTGAGGCCGATACCCTGGGCAATATCAACCGTATCACCATGACTCCCGATGCCGATGGCTCCATTGGGCTGGACGATGGCACCTATGCCGTTGAGGACGGCAGGCTGACCTTCACTCCCACGGATTTCATGGATGCCAGCTACGATGTCTGGGCAGCCATCACGGTCCATAACACCGGCAAGACCCCCAGTTCTGTGGGCCCGGCCAACGCTTCTGCCAGGACTTACACCATCGACATCACCAACGAGGTGCAGATGTACCAGAAGGTGACGGTGCTTCCCGCCAACGTGGTCTACTACGAGGATGACTTCGCCGGTATGACCTACACCGCCCCTGCGGGCAGCTTCACCAAGCACGGCGCCGGCAGCGGCAGCCTGACCCAAAGTGTGGATCAGTCCATGCCCTATGGCCAGGACCCTGCCTATCAAAATGCAGCCGATAACACCATGAGCGGCGGCAGTGTGCATCAGTTCACCGTCACGGATGATTCTGTGTTCGCCAGCTTTACCTTCACCGGCACCGGTTTTGAGATCATCAGCCGCACGGATACCGCCTTCGGCGTTATGGTAGCCACGGTTTATGCCACCGATGCCGAGGGCAACGCCACCGGAGATCCCATCCGCACCCTGCCGGTGGTCACCGAGTTCGATAATTCCAAAAATGATGAATTTGGCGGCGAAATCATTTATCAGGTGCCGATCCTCCGGGTGGAAAACCTGAGCGCCACCGGCGAGCCGGCGACTTATGTGGTGAAGCTCTCCGGCGTGCCCCAGCTGGATACCGATATCAATGGCGACGGCCAGCCCGATGCCCCCACACCGGAGAATGAAGTGTTCAAAACCTGGTGCACCTCCGGCGGCCTGACTTATGAAACGATCCTCTCCCTGGTAAACCCGGAGGAGGACAAGTGGATTCAGCATACTCAGATCAAGACCTGGTATGATGACGGGCTGCTGAATGAAAAGGAGTACGCACACCTGGAGGAGAAGGACGCAGCGGGTAACCGGTACGACCGGGATGCGCTGCTGAACCGCCTGGTGTCCCTGCTCCATCCCCCCAAGGCCGAGGCGAAGGCCTATACCCTGTGGATCGACGGCCTGCGAATCTTCCAGCCCCTGGGCAAGACCCATGCCGCCTACAATGCTGCCGAACAGGGCGCCACCTTTGAGGAGGTGCGGAATCTGCTTCTGGACCAGAAGCTGGCTTACATCCTCCGGCAGAACACCGAATCCGATTTCCAGGTCTGCACCGGCAACCTGATCTGGACGGAGAACCGCAACGGTGTCAACAGCGAAGGCGCGACCTATCAGCATACCCTGGTGGACAGCATCAACGATTATGTGGTCTCCGGCCCCAACAATGAGCTGTATTTCTACCGCACCAGTACAAATTTCCAGGTCCTGCTGTTCTACGTGCAGGAGGATGAACTGGATACCACCACCGGCAGCCTCCAGGTGGGCGTCCGCTTCGTTGATTACCAGCTGTTCCAGGATGAGGCAGGAACCGTGGAAATGCCCACACTCCGTTACGTCAAGGAAAACGGCGAGACGGATGTGGAAGAGGTGGTCGCGGAAATCAACAGCAGTACGGAGCAGTATTACAGCATCAACTATACCAGCTGCCCCTACACGATGGTGGATGGGAAGAAGGTCTACACGGTCATGGTGCTGGCCAGAACCGGCATGGCGTCCTTCACCGGCCTGAAGCACAATGGCCTGGTCATCCAAAATGTGGTGGATATCCCCGCTACGGATGACAACGGTCTGCCCACCGGTGACCAGCTGATGACCGGCGCCGAGTGGTACTACAATTCCGACGGCACCCTGGTCACAGAAACCGCCGGGGCCACGGCTTCCTCTCCTTCGGTCCATTTCGACATGAGAGCCCTGTCCCATACCATGGATCAGATCATGGCAGCGCCGCAGACCCCCGAGGCCCTGCCCGAGCCCCCCGAAACCCCCGATGAAACGGTGCCCGGGAATGCTGTCGTGCAGCCCCTGACCGGCACAGTGAACCAGACCCCGGCCAAAGAGATGCCCTCTGCCTTGCTGATCTGTCTGCTCACCGCAGGCGTCCTCGCCGTCCTGGTGGCAGCATGGCTGCTCACGAAAAAATACCTGCGTTATCTCTGATTCCATCGCAAAAGCGCCTGTTGCAAACGCAACAGGCGCTTCAGCGTGTCAAAAACTGTCATTGCGAACCAGTGACCAATGTCACTGGTGTGGCAATCCACAAAAAGAGGAGAAACACTGCAGGGGAGAGACCCTCCCTTACAGAAGATGTGCTGCCGGAGTTTTTCCGATTTCAAAAAATCACCGGAGAATATCCTCCACACTGGCGTAGGCCCGGTGTTTGTAGTCCTCCCGGAGATAGTGGTCGAAAAGCTGGTTCCAGACCCGGTTGTCGGTGATGGCCCCGGCGTGGATCAAGGATATCTTGCCTTCCCGGTCGATGAATACCGAGGTGGGATACCCCCGGACCCCCAGCAGTTCGGTCAGCTGCTGGGAGCAGCCGGACATGGGGAAGTTCAGCCCATGGTCCTGCCGGAAGAGATCGATATCCTCCTGCGAATCGATGGGGCTCAGGGCCAGGATTTCCATATCCGTTTTGTAATTCTGGTAAGCGACCTCAATGGCCGGAAATTCCCTGACGCACCAGGGGCAGTCCGCAAACCAGAAATTCAGCACCACCAGCTTCTTTTCCTCCAGAATGCTGTGCAGCGCCACCGTTTCCCCCTGGGCGTTGGTGGCATACACATTGGGCATCACGCACCCCAGCCCATAGCCCAACTGTGCTTGCTCCGGCTCCGTCACCGAAGGGGAAGGCTCGGTTCCCTCTGTGGGGGCGGGTGCTTCGCTGCAGCCCCAGAGCAGGGCGGCGAGAATCAGCAAAAGTGCAGTGAATTTTTTCACAATTCCATACCTCCCTGGCTGCGGATGTTGACAATGTGGCAGCTGTTCCGGCCCAGTACCGCTTCCATGCCGGAGCGGAAATCGGGCAGCAGGTTGTTGGGGACGAAGGCCTGGACGGTGCCGGCAAAGCCACCGCCGTGGACCCGGCAGGCGCCGCGGCCCGCCAGCAGCCCTTCGCACAGGGCCAGGGTCAGCGCCACCTCCTGGTTTTCAGTGGCGCCGCTGACGATGACGTTTTGCAGATACATATAGGAGGAGCGGCCGCTTTCCTTCACCAGCTCCAGGAATGCGCCGAAATCCCCCCGCTCCAGGGCGTCAATCTGGCGGCTTACCCGCTGATTTTCCCGGTAAAAATGGATGGCCCGGAGCACCGCCCGGTCGCCGCAGCGCTGCCGCAGGGCGGGCAGGGCGGCACAGAAATCCGCCTCCGGTACCTGGGACAGGACTTCCTGACCAAAAAAGTTGGAAATTTCCTTTAATTCTCCGGGAATAGCGGCATATTCGCTGGTCAGATCTGCATGGCTGGCACCGGTGTCGATGATGCACAGGGTGTGGCCGCAGGTGGAAAAATCGAAGTCCACCGGGCGGACCTCCGGCCCGGAAAAGTCGATGGCAACCAGTCCTCCCACTGCGGAGGCCATCTGATCCATGAGCCCGCAGGGCTTGCCGAAGTAGACGTTCTCCGCATATTGGCCGATGACGGCGATCTCCCGGGCCGTGAGCTTCCCATCGAAGAAAAGTGCATTGAAAATGGTGCCCATGAGCACCTCGAAGGCGGCGGAGGAGCTGAGCCCGGAACCGGGCAGCACGGTGGAGGTGACATAGGCATCAAAGCCCCGGAGGCGGCAGCCGAATTGGGCGAATTTGGCCGCCACACCCCGGATCAGAGCGGCGGTGGTGCCGGTCTCTTCCGGCTTCGGGTCCAGTTCGTCCAGGCAGATCAGACACAGCGGGTATCCCTCGGACTGGAGGCGGATGGTGTTGGTGCCGTTTACCCGAACGGCGGCCCGGGTATCCAGCTCCACTGCGGCGGCCAATACCCGGCCCAGCTGATGGTCGGTGTGGTTGCCGCCGATCTCCGTCCGGCCCGGGGCAGAGAAATACCGCTCCGGCAGCTGGCCAAAGCATTCTGAAAATTTGTCGGTCAATGTGGCAAGCATGGGGTCCATAAGCATCCTCCTTCAGGTGGCGGGATAAAGAAAGGGCGCGTTGCAAAATGGGATTTGCAACGCACCCGTGTACGTCATTCTTCCGCTTCCGGGACCGGGGCGGGGGGTGTCCGGCGCAGGCGGGGCATTTTGCTCAGGTCTGCGGCGGCCATATAGGCGATGACCAGCACAGCCAGCACGATGCCGTGGGTCAGCACCTCCAGCAGGCAGCTGATGGGATTCTTCAGCAGCGTCAGGGCGAAAACAATCAGCAGCAGGGTATCGAAGCCGTACAGTCCGATGCTTGCCAGCAGCCAATCCCGCCGGTGGCCCGCCATGAGCCAGCAGACGGCATAGGCCAGGTACAGCAGGATCGTCAGCAGAGTGGCCATCACTTTGAAACCGGTGGTGCCCAGCTGCCCGGCCAGCCAGTTGAGGTAGTAGGGCATGGCGGCGGAGAAGAGCAGGTGGTACTGCACCCGGCACCACAGCAGGATCTGGTTGATAAGCGAGATCGCCACCACCACCAGAATTCCCATCCGGCCCCATTCAATTCGCTGCCGCAGTTGCCGACGGCGTGCCCGGTCGGAGCGCTGTGCGGTATCCATAAGCATCACCACTTTCGAAATTTTGATTATTATATCAAATTTCAAGGGAGAGTGCAACCCCTTGACAAACATTTTATGATGTGATAAAATGCGTTTCAATCAAATAGGACAGTTCGTGACCATCCTGTCGGTAAACAAAACTAGGGAGCAGATGGGCGCAGTGCGCTCATTTTTTTATGGGGATGGGTGCGTTCTGCGCCCATTTTTTGTTTTTGAGGTGTCTTTGTGAGAAAAAAATCGCTGTTTTTGACGCAAGCGGCCATGATCGCTGCCCTGTACGCGGCGCTATGCCATATGCAGAATCTGCTTTTGCCCGGTTCCGCCAGCTGGGCCATCCAGTTTCGGGGGGCGGAGGCTATGTGTGTGCTGGCTTACGTGACCCCGGCGGCGATCCCTGGGCTGAGCATCGGGTGCCTGCTGTTTAATGTGACCTCCGGGGCGGCAATGCCGCTGGATTTTCTGGTGGGGACCATGGCGTCTTTTCTGGCGGCCTGGGCCATGCGGCGGCTGCGGCGGCGGCCGAGGCTGGGGCTGTGGATGCCGGCGGTGTTCAATGCCATATTGGTGGGCTGGGAGCTGACGGTGTATATCGGCGGCGGCTTTTGGCTCAACGCGATATATGTAGCCATCGGCGAGGCGGCCGTACTGCTGACCCTGGGCCAGGCTCTGTACCGGGCAATCCGGAAATATGGAAAAATGCTTGGTTCGTAAAATGGTTGTTTAGCGTATCCGATTAGTATGTCATTGCGAGGCCCGAAGGGCCGTGGCAGTCCCCTGCGGCTACGCACAATGCGCAATAATCATCAAAATGCCCGGAAAATCCAGGGGATTGCCACGCCATAAGTCCGCAGACTATGCGTAGCGCAACCGCCGTAGGCGGCTCTTAGCGCGAAGCTGTGTGCGCACTGGCTCGCAATGACATACGTCTTACATTTATTTATACGCACAAAATTAATTCTACAGTCTAAAGGCTCTGTTGCAAAAGGCAACAGAGCCTTGAATTGTTTACTGGGGGCCGCCCTTGGCCTCCGGGTCGGAGCCTACCATGCAGAGCATCAGGGTCGCGGCCTTTTCCTCCACCGTAGGCTCGGAGGGTGCCGTAAAGGGCTCATCAGGAAATTTATTGCATTTTCAGATTTCGTCCATTGACAAGTAGGGAAATGGCTGATAAAATGTAATAGAAAAAGTCTGCCTATTTTGGATTTGTTTGGGAAAGTTGAACAAAAATCGTGAAATCTGACTTTCTATGCATACCAAAAGAAGCGCAGTCAATGGAAAACGATATTCTATAATGAAGGGGGAACGTGTCTGTGCGCTTGGGGCGCACAGTCGCAAGCGACATGAAGCAGTTCAGAAGAGGCATTTCTTTCCTGCTGGTAGTGGTGACGCTGCTGGGCATGGTCTACATCGCCCCGGCGGCGGAGGTCAACGGGGCATCCGCGTCGGACTACATCTCTGCCAGCTACCCGGCCAACCTGATGGTGGCCACCACCCAGACCACGGCCCTGCGGCCCTATCCCACCAGCTCCGCTTCGGCGGACTATACCCTGGCGTCGGGCACTATGCTCAGCGTCAAGGGTCTGCATAAGAATACATCCAATGCCTATTGGTATGAGGTGCTGTTCTATGACATGACCCTGTATGTGGATGCCACCGCCTGCGTCCTGGTCAGCCACCTGACCGGCGACGTGACCACCAAGGACCTGCTGACTCCGGCGGCCCTGGGCTATGGCGCGGGCTTCCCGCTGACCGGCACCATCAGCTCCAGTCTCAACAAGCTGGGCACCATCACCGCCTCGGTCTACAAGAGTTCCAACATCCATACCACCCCGGTAATCACCTCCAGCGCCGCGGCCAACAGCTATTCCTATACCCTCGACAGCTCCGCCGTGGACAATAACCTGATCTTCAGCGATCTCGCCAACGGCTCCTACACCTTCCTGCTGACCGCCGAGGCCATCAGTTACTACATCAACGAGGCCGGCGCCCTGGCTACCTCCACCCAGACTGTGGTGCTGGACAACAAGCCCCTGATCGTCAGCGCCACCAGCGCCTCCAATGCCGTTATCGCCAAGGGCATCGACGTTTCCGTCCACAACGGCTCCATCGATTGGTCCAAGGTGGCCAATGAGGTGGATTTCGCCATCCTGCGAATCGGCTGGGAGTACACTCTGGATACCCGCTTCGTGCAAAACGCCGCGGGCTGTAACCAGTATGGCGTCCCCTTCGGCGTGTACATCTACTCCTATGCCGAGAGCGAAGCCGAAGCCATCGCCGAGGCGGAGTTCGTCATCGATGCCCTGAAGAATTACGATGTGGACCTGCCCATCTTCTTCGATATCGAGGATGAATGCCAGTCCGCCCTGGGCGCCACCGCCATCCAGAACATCGTCAAGGCCTTCTGCGACACCATCCGTGACGCGGGCTATGAGCCGGGCCTGTACACCTTCCTGAGCTGGTTTAACAGCTATTTCGGCGGCACCTACTACAACTCCCTGCCCAAGTGGGTGGCGCAGCTCAGCTCCACCTGCTCCTATTCCAAGGGCCTGACCATGTGGCAGTACAGCTGGACCGGCTCCATCTCCGGTATCACCGGCGATGTGGACTGCAACTACTACTACGGCGAGTTCCCCGGCAAGACCACCGACACCAGCTATTTGTCCAAGTGTACTTACTACCCCGCTAACCTGGATGCTACTGTCAATACCGCTGTGAATATGCGCCAGTATCCCAGCACCGACTATACCAATCTGGGCCAGATCCCGGCAGGGGAGCAGGTCCATGTCACCGGCCTGTATAAGAATAGCTACGGCAACTATTGGTATCAGATCGACCGGAATGGCACTACCGGCTATATCGGCGCGGAATATGCGGATGTGGGTTCCTTCCGCTACGACGACCTTTCCGTGGTGAATCCCACCATGAGCGACCTGGCTCTGAACGCGGGCTACTACCTGAAGGGCAAGCTCCGGTCCGTGTATAATAATCTGTACACCGTCAACGCCAGGGTCTACTCCGGCGAGGACACCACCGCCACCCCGGTGCTGACCAGCTCCGCTACTCCCAACGCCAAGAGCTATACCCTGAACTATTCCGATGTTTGCGACAACATGATTTTCAGCGACCTGTCCACCGGCTACTATACCTACGAAATTTCCGCCGATGTGAAGAACTACTATGTGGAAAACGGCACGCTGAAGAGCGAGAGCGAAAATGTCGTGGTCTGGACCGCCCCCTTCACCGTGGGTGGTGCCGCCATCACGCCTCCTGCCGATACCGCCTGCAGCCATACCATCGTCACCCAGGCGGCGGTTGCGGCCACCTGTACCGCCGCGGGTAAGACCCAGGGCTCCTACTGCTCCAAGTGCGGCATCGTCTTTGCCAGCCAGGAGACCGTCCCCGCTACCGGCCACAGCTACACCGCCACCTCCGAGGGCGCTACCTGCCAGGACTACGAGCTGTTCCACTACCGCTGCACTGCCTGCGGCCACAGCTTCGATGTATCTGCCGATGCTTTGGGGGAGTGGAGTGAAACCAAGCCCGCCGGCATCGATGAATCCCTGATCGAATCCACCACCCAGTACCGCTATGCCGACTGTACCTCTCAGTCCTGGCAGAAGGTCAGCACCGGCTCGGTCAAGTATGTGCCCACCTGGGCCGCCGGTTTCGATACCAGCAGCAGTGTGTACGCTGAGTACAACAAGAAGGACTCCAAGGTGACGGCTTCCGAAACCGCCACCGACAAGGTTGTTATCGATTCCGACAACCGGATTGGCTACCTGTGGTATCACTGGTGCTCCACCAGCGTCAATTCCTCCTGGGCCACCAAGACCGATACCTATACCACCTTCCACACCTACTTCGGCACCACCGCCCCCAGCAATTATTCCTGCGATACCTCCGACTACAGCTATAAGACCTCCCATTCCTCCTGCTCCAATACCAACTGGTGGTTCCCCATGGATGTCTACGAGCAGACCTATACAAAATATAAAATGGCTCCCGATGGCGTGAGCTGGAGCGATTGGTCCGCCTGGAGCGATACGGTCTACACCGCCGTGGAGAACACCCGCAAGGTGGAAAGCCGCACCGCTTACCGCTACATCGGCGCCGAGCTGGCACCGCATACCTGGGTGGCCGGTGTCTGCTCCGCCTGCGGCACTGCCTGTGACCACGATTTCGGCATCGACGGCATCTGCACCGTCTGCGGCGAGAGCGATGTCTGCAAGCACACCAGCCACAACACGGACGGCATCTGCGCCTCCTGCGGCAATGCTGTGGGCCACTACTACCAGGATCAGGTCTGCACTGTCTGCGGCAAGACCATGGTCCTGCCCACCATCACCCCCACCGGCTCCGCCGGCGTCTTCGAGAATGAAGTGATGATGAACATCTACTTCACCGTGGCGGATCTGGAAAATGCCGATCCTGCCAACATGGGTCTGATCACCTGGGCCTCTCCCCAGGCTGCCGGCACCATCGAAACCGCCCAGTCCGTGGTTTCCGGTGCCCAGATCAACGGCTCCGAGTTCTGGGTTTGCACCAACGGCATCCCCGCCAAGAAGCTGGGCGACGCCATTTACTGCAAGGTCTACATCAAGCTGGACGACGGCAGCTTCATTTACAGCAGTCTGCTGACCCTCAGCGCCAAGGCCTATGCCCTGCGGCGGATTGAAAAATCCACCAACACCCGGATGCGGGCCCTCTGCGTGGCCATGCTGAACTACGGCGCGGCAGCCCAGACCTACTTCTCCTACAAGCCTTACGATCTGATGAACGCCAGCCTGACCGATGAGCAGAAGGCCCTGGTGCTGGCCTACGACAAATCCATGGTGGAGGCTCTGCCCACGGTGGACGCTACCAAGACCGCAGGCTTCACCTTCAACTCCGGCTTCAAGACCCTGTCCCGTGCGGTGGCCTTTGAGAGCGCTTTCGCGGTGAACCACTATCTGACCCCGACCTACACTCCCGAAAAGGGGATGACCCTGTACTGCTGGAGCGCGGACAGCTACAATTCTCTGAGCCGTCTGACCAAGCAGAATGCGGACCAGGTCATCACTATGGCGGGGCAGGGAACCGGAGAATACGCCGGCGCCATCGAGGGCATCGCCGCCAAGGAGATCAACAAGATTTTCTACATCGCCGCCACCTACGAAAACGAGGGTGTGACCTACTCCAGCGGCGTGCGGGCCTACAGTCTGGGCCTGTACTGCACCAACATGGCCTCCAAAACCAGCTCCAGTGCTGCTATGAAGGACCTGGCCTCCCTCACCGCCGTCTATGGCTACTATGCCGAGGATTATTTCTCCAATCTGTAATGTTTAGGAGGCAAAAATGAGATATTCAAACAGCAAACGGGTTCTGGCCGTTGTGCTGACCCTGTGCCTGATGCTGAGCCTGATCCCGGTGTTCGGCACCGTGGAGGTGGAGGCAGTCAGCGGCCTCAGCTCCCTGACTTGCGCCGACTACATTTCCAACGGTATCGCCCGCAACTACATCGATACCATGATGCGCTACTACATTAATAATAACAGCACCCTGCAAAGCACCCTCAACAATGGTCAGTGTGTCATCTTCATGTTCGAGGGCGGCTCCGATAACTACTGGAACGGCGAAACCTATGAGAATTCTCTGTACGATAACCGTATTCAGGCGGTGGTGTTTGTGGTGAAGCTGGACTCCAGCGGCAATGCCTACATCGATTTCTGCTCCGAGACCTGCTCCTCCATTGCCACCACGCCCAACTCTTGTACTGCCGGTGTGGGCAACTCCGGCTCTACCACCATTCTGGATGGTATCTACCGGGTCTACAAATGGAACCATACCGGTCCCTATGCCTCCTTCCAGCTGGATGTGGCGGCTTTCAACGGCGGCTATGGTCTGTATGTCCCCACCTCCGTGCCCAACGGTCAGATCCTGGGCTGCAGCGGCATCAACGTCCATACCCGCTCCACCACCTCCGGCTCCAACTGGTCCGCCGGCTGTCAGCTGATCGGCACCGGTGCTTACACCAGCAATGAGTACAATAAGTTCTTCCGGTCCGTCACCGGCTTCAGCTTCGATCCCTGGACCGACTATTATAATGGCGGCCTGTATTCCTATGGCTACTATGGCTGGGGCTGTGGCTACAATTACACCGTGGGCTACTACGTTGTGGACCGCCAGCTGGCTATGATCGGCATCGATGGTGCCAAGTACGGTACGGGTAGCCTGAACAACGTGTTCAACACCACCGCCCTGGGCAAGCTCACCGCTTATTCTACCCCCCTGGCCCAGGCTGCCGGTGCGCTGGACTATGCCACCTCCCAGTGCAGCTACTACCCATCCTACTGCAAAATTGAGGCCACCCTGGACGGTGCCCCCATCAATACCCAGCCCTGCAGTGTATCCACTACCAACGGCTCCTCCACCATTCAGACCGTAACTGCCGGCCAGACTTTTACCGCTACCGGTTTGTTCAAGAATGAATACGGAAACTACTGGTATCGAATTAAATTGGACTCCGGCAAGACTGGCTATATCTACGGCGGTGAATGTAAATATTTGGAGGAATACCACGACGATATCAAGCTCACCGGTGCCGAGCCCCCCAATGGCCACAATGTGGGCGGCACCTGGTACGTCAACGGCACCATCTCCACCCAGTACAGCGGCCTGAGCAGCGTGTCCTGCTATGTCTACAGCGGCTTCGGCTCCGATACGGAGGCCGTCACCGGCACCAGCGACACCCCTGTTGCGTCCCCCAGCGGCATCAACTATGTCCTGAAGGGCAGCACCGTGGACGACAAGACCTGGATGGGTGCCCTGGCTGTGGGCAACTATACCTACGTCCTGTCCGCCGCCTATCAGAACTACTATGCAACCTCCGCCACGGAGATCGCCTCCAACAGCGGCACGCTGACCCTGATGGACGAGTATTTCGCGGTTGTGGAAACCACCACCGACCAGTCCACCTGCTCCCACAACAATACCACCCATGTGCTGGAGGAGACCACCTGCACCACCACCGGCGAGACGGTCACCGTGTGCAGCATCTGCGGCAAGTTGACCGTGGACAATGTGGCCGGCTCCCATTCCTATGGCGACTGGGTCACCACCACCCAGCCTACCTGCACCGCCACCGGTGTCAGCACCAAGACCTGCGCTCTCTGCGGCGACCGGCAGACCCAGTCCATCCCCGCCACCGGCCACAGCTACTCCACCGTGGTCCATCCGGCCACCTGCCTGGAGTATGAGCGCTATGAGTACACCTGCGGTGCCTGCGGCCACAACTACAGCGCCTACGCCGACGAGCTGATGACCCAGTGGATGGAAACCAAGCCCGAGGGCGTGGACGAAAGCCTCATCGAAACCAAGACCCAGTACCGCTACTCCGACTACGAGACGGTTACCTCCGGTTCTGCCGCTATGGACGGCTATACCCTGCTGAGCAAGGAGTGGATCAAGTCCGGCACAGGCTACGACCATTACGTCAAGAGCTGGGATTCCGGCTACGATACCACCCACAGCCTCTACAGTCAGTACACCAGATCCATCCTGGGCACTGTGGAGACCGACACCAGCAAGCGGGAGTATTCCACCACGGAAACGCTGGTGGGTTACATCTACTACCACTGGTGCCGCGGTACCTACACCGCCGGACCCATCAACCGCACCACTTCCAAGACCGAAGATTCCACCTATACCACCTTCCATTCCTTCGTGGCCAGCATCTCTACCATCGACCCCAGCACCCTGACCACGGCCTCCGACGGCTCCGTGACCTATTCCAACGCAGGTTGCTGTACCGATACCTGGTGGTGGTACTATATCCCCGTTTACGAGCAGACCTACACCGACTACACCGCCCAGTACACCTATGAGCGCTGGACCGATTACACCGACTGGAGCGACGAGGTGGCCACCGCCTCCGATACCCGGAAGGTGGAGACCCGGACCCTGTACCGCTATGTGGATGCCCAGCTGGGCAATCACAGCTGGGTGGATGGGGTTTGCACCACCTGCAAGGAAGCCTGCGCCCACGAAACCTATTCCGGCGGCTACTGCACCGTCTGCGGCGTGGCGGAGCCCATCAAGGATTACTACCTCTTCGGCTATATCAACGGCGCCAACTATGCCTGCGAGGAGGATTACGAGAATCTGGGCGAATACCTCTTTGTGGATGGCAAGCTCACCGTGAAGTTTGAAAGTGACAGTTATGTGGCCGTGAAGTCCGGCGACAACTGGAACTGGTACATGACCGACGGCTGGTTGGGTTACAATGCGACCTCCGCCACCCTGTACAAAACCGGCACCGTCGCCAACTCCGACAAGCTCTATGTCCCCGGCGGCGTGGAAGTGGTGTTCACCCTGACCATCAACGACGATGGCACCCTCTTCCTGAGCTACGAGGCGGAGCAGCTGATCCAGCCCACCGTCACCATCACCAGCGCCAGCCTGGCCTTTGAGGATGAGATCTACTACAACCTCTATTTTGATGCTGCCAACCTGGATCACGTGGTGGAGATGGGCCTGGTCACCTTCCACGAGAAGCTGTCCGACGGCACCATCGACAATGCCGTGGATGTGATTCCCGGCTATGAGACCCTGGATGGGGAGTATATGGTCCGCTCCAACGGTGTCCCCGCCAAGAACATGGGCGATGTGCTGTACTTCAAGGTCTATGCCAAGCTGGCCAACGGCACCTATGTCTACAGTAATATCGTGGGCTACCACGCCGGTATGTACGCCAAGTCCATGCTCAAAAATTCCAACAACGTCAAGATGAAGGCCCTGTGCGTGGCCATGGTCAACTACGGCGCCCAGGCCCAGCTGTATTTCAACTATAATACCGATAACCTGGTCAACGCTTTCCTGACCGATGCCCAGAAGACCTTCGTGGCGGACTATAATGAAACCATGATCGATGATCTGGTGGCGCCCAGCAGCACCAAGACTGCCCGGTTCGTCAAGTCCGGCTTCGACGGCCGCTCTGCCGCGGTGGAATTTAGTGGTGCCTTCTCCATCAACTACTATTTCACGCCCACCTATGCCCCCGATGGGGAAATGAGACTGTACTACTGGGATGTGGATACCTTTAATTCCGTCTCCCAGCTGACCATGAGCAATGCCACGGGATCCGTGGTGACGACGAAGATTGAGGGCAGCAACGAGTACACCGGCTCCGTCACAGGCATTGCTGCCAAGCATCTGGACCGGGCCTACTATGTGGCGGGTGTCTACACCAGTGATGGCGTGACCTATACCACCGGTGTCATCACCTACTCCATCGGCGCCTACTGCCAGGGCAAGGCTGCCGGCACCACCACCGTCAAGGACCTGGCTGCCGCCACCGGCGTCTATTGCTACTACGCCAAAGCCTACTTCGGCCTGGTATAACCAACCCACCCAACACCCCCTCCACCCGGAGGGGGTGTTTTGCTGATAGCACGAAGGGGGCGGTAAATGATTGTTTCGCGCCCGAACCTACCGTTCTGTCATCCTTCGACTCGCTTTGCTCGCTCAGGATGACAATATCTCTACATTTTTCGGCTTTCCAATTCCGGGAGAAAAGGAACGGATTGCCACGGGCTTCGCCCTCACAATGACAGAGGTAGACTGGATTCCCTCCTTGCCATGACAGGTGATTTTTCGTACTTTTGAGGTATCTCTATGCAACTTCAGAAAAAGACACAATTTCAGCGGCTGCTTCAGGTGCTGGTGCCGTTGGTGATTCTGATTGGGATCATTCTGGTCAGCGCCGGGGTGAAAAAGACGCCCATCGGCCCTGATGCCGACTATACCTTCGCCAAGGCTACCGTGACGGAGGTGCTGGAGGATTACTCCGGTGGCGAGCCCTTCCGTGGGCTGCAGCTTGTGAAAGCCACCGTCACCAGCGGCGAATACAAAGGCCGGGTCTGCCAGCTCCAGAATCCCAACGATTACCAAAGCGGCGCTTACTGCGTCCCCGGTACCCAGATCATCGCCCTGGTGCACGCCGATGACGATGGCTCCCTGGCGGGTTCCGTTTACAATTACGACCGAACCGGTATGGTATATCTGCTGCTGGGTCTGTTCGCGCTGATTCTCATTGCCGTGGGCGGCCGGAAGGGGGCTGCGGCGCTGTATGCGCTGGTGTTCACCTTCGTTTGCGTGATCTGCGTGTTCATCCCCCTGGTGTATGGGGGCATGAACGCCGTGCTGGCGGCGATTGTCACCGCAATATTGATCCTGGTGGCCTCCATATACATTATAAATGGCTGGTCCCGGAAGACCCTGGGGGGCATCATCGGCACCACGGTCGGCGTGGCCATCTCCGGATTGCTTGCCATGCTGGTGGGCGGGGCCTGGGGAATTTCCGGGTTCCATGGGGACGAGGCGGAATCGCTGATCTATCTGTCCCGGGAGACATCCCTGGATGTGGCGGGGATTCTGTACGCAGGCGTGCTGATCTCCTCTTTGGGCGCGGTGATGGATGTGAGTGTGTCCATTGTGGCAGCCATGGAGGAGCTGAAGGAAAAGGCTCCGAGGCTCCGTGGCTGGGAGTTGTTCCACTCCGGTATGCGGGTGGGCCGGGATATGATGGGCACTATGTCCAACACCCTGATCCTGGCCTATACCGGTTCTGCTACGGCGGTGCTGCTGCGGGTGTACGCCTACGATATGCCCTATTTGCAGATGATGGGCTACAATTCCATCGTGATCGAGATTTTGTGCGGCCTCTGCGGCACCATCGGCGTGATTCTGACCGTTCCCATTCAGGCGGCGGTTTCCACCGTGCTGCTGCGGAAGAAAAAGTGAATCCAAAGACACCACCCGGGTTTGGGTGGTGTTTTTTGCCGGTATTATTGTTGCGGTAGGGGGTGGTTGCCTCCCTTTTTATGTATCGTTTAAGGAAATGTAAAAAAAGGGTTGCTTTTTGCTGGGAAGAGATGTATACTTATACTAGAATGGCTGTAGAATCCCCAGTTGGGGAATTTTGCCAAATCGGGAGGTAAGTACAAATGGTGAAACGAATTGTTTCGATGCTGCTGTGTCTGCTGATGGTTGTGGGCGCAGTGGCTCCGTCGGTCAGTGCCACCCAGACGGTTTCTTACGGGAACGGCCTGAGCGCTGATGACATCTACTTTGGCGAGGGCGCCAATGTCGTCTACAATAGTGACGGCAGCTTTACGGTGAACTCTTCAGAGAAGAGAGACAAAGAAACGTCCTCTTCGGTGCAGGTGCAGACGCCTGCGGTGCCGGAAGAGGTGGGACAGGCATCTGCCACGGTGGGCGAAACCACGGTGGATGCTCTCGGTGTGCCCAAGGACAGCTCCCTGACTGTGGCTGCCCCCAAGGCAGAGGCGGAGCCGATCATCGACAAGATGGTCGCCAAGCATGATGGCGCCTCTTCCGAGCTGTTCCGCTACGACATCTCCGTCCAGGACAAGGCTGGCCTGGACTGGCAGCCCAATGGCATGGTGCGCCTGGAAATGGACGCCGGCCGGAAGCTGCACAAGAACGAGAAGGTCTACGTTGTCCACGTTTCCGACGACGGCAAGGCCAACTATATCGACGCGCAGGTTAATGAGGCCGGTAAGATTGTGTTCGAGACCAACGGCTTCTCTACCTTCGCGGGCTTTACTGTGGACTTTGAGTATGAGAACGCCAAGTTCTCCATCTGGGGCCTGAGCAGCATCCTGCTGTCCGATGTCTTCAACAGACTGGGCATGCCCCTGGATGTGGAGGATGTGATGAATGTCGAGTTCTCTGACTACTCTCTGATTTCGCTGGAGAAGCAGGGCAACGACTGGCTGCTGACCTCCCTGGAGGCCTTCCAGACCACCGAGGCTCTGGTTCTGACCATGAACGATGGTAAGGTCTATGAAATTAAGGTCACTGATGCCATAACTACTAAGGCGAACTTCTATGCGGCATATTACGGAGGCGGCGCATACCAGTATATAGACGGCTATGCAACAGGAGGAAACGCAGTTGTTCAGCTCTTCCTGGACAGCGATGGATATCCGCAGTCCAATGATTCTGCTGTTGATGATATGGGTGATTTCGACACACAGCCTCTCGTCATCGATGGCAGAGGCGTTGGTGGCTGTATGGAAATCGTCCTGCAAAAAGAATCTGGTGCAGGTAACAATCTGGTCTGGGATCTGGTAGAGCTTAAGATTACAGGCGGCGCAAAGGTTATTATTCGCTTGGGTGCAACCTTTAGCGGAACGGAGACAATCACGATCAATAGTGTTAGGCCCTATACCAATGCAGCCCGTCCGTTGTTTAATATCGACGATGGCAGCCTGTACTTCAACCTTGACTCCAACGATTCGGGTCTGGTTACAGGCACCGGAGCGGACATCCAATCTACGTCTTCTGTCAAGCAAATTATTTTTGACGGCAACGATTTGGGAGCTTCTGCAAGCGTGCCTTTGATCTATCATCACAGGGGTGTTGATGAAGCTGATCGGCAGAACCTTGTGGTAAGAGGCGTGACTTTCCGGGATGCAAAACACCGCGCGGTGTTGGTTCAGACCAATAACATGAACAACCTGATATTCAGGAATTGTACGTTCGAAAGTACGGTCAGAGACGTGGAATATGGTGGCGGTGCTATCTATATCGATGGCGGTACGGATGGTAGTACTTCCAATGTGGTAGACGTTGCGAAATTTGGTCTGTACAATTGTACCTTCAGTGGCAACACGGGCGCCAGTGGTCATGGCGGTGCGATTGCGTGCTACGGCGATGTCCATACGTTGGATATCGACGGATGTAAGTTCGAAAACTGTAAATCGGTCAACAGAGCCGGTGCGATTGAGTTCAGCGTCAATACAAAAACGCAAGACAATAATATATACAACTGGTTTAGAATCAAAGACACCACTTTCTCTAACTGTACTGCCGGCTCCCATGGCGGTGCCATCGATATCAGTAACAATGATGATCCGCTGCATCTTGCGGCTGGCATTACAATTACGGGATGTACCTTTACGAACTGCAAAGCATCTGGAAATCGTGGCGGTGCCATCCGTATGGTGGTGGACAACAGCCGAAATCTGGCGATTAGTGATAGCGGCTTCTCCGGCTGCACAGCCAACACCGTTGGTGGCGCTATTTCTGTCCAGGGTACGATTGGTGCAGTTTCCATTTCCGGCAGCAAGACGGATGCAACTACCGGCGAGGCTTACACCTTTAGAAAATGTACCAGCCAGGAACATGGCGGTGCAATCGCCATTAACACCTCGTCCTGCTCGTCCTTGACTCTGACTGGAGCCAAGTTCATCGGGAACAAGAGCGGTCTGAAAACAGCGTCGAATCCCGATGCTACCTACCACGGTGGCGGTATCTATGTCACGGGCACCATTGGAAACGTGACGTTCCAGAGCAGCACGGATGGTACGGCCAAGACGGTTTTCTCTGGCTGTGAAGCTACGGCCCGAGGCGGCGCGATAGCGATTATGTGCGGCACCGTGGGAAATATCAGCTTGAGTTCGTCCGAGTTCCTCAACTGTATTGCGGGTAGCTTGGGCGGTGGTTTCCACGTGGGTATTGCAGGCTCTGTGACGACCATGCCCACCATTGGTGCCGTGAGTGTGACGGACTGTAACTTTGATGGAAATGAAGCCGGCGGTGTCGGCGGCGGCCTGTCTTTGACAGAAGGTACCTATAAGTCTATCACCGTCAAGACCAGCAGCTTCGCCAATTGCTTCTCCGCCAACTATGGCGGCGGCATCGGCATGAAGGTTTACAAGGATGCTGAAGCTACCGCCCGTCCTTTCAAGGTTACAGGCGCAGTGCTGATTCAGGGCTGCACCTTCAGCAAATGCAGCGCCGGTGCTCTGAGTCCCGATCCTCTGGATACTGACGGTGACGGCGTTGGAGATAAGACGACCTGGGACCATGATGGCGATTCCAGCACTGCAGAGCTTATCCGTCTGAACGGCGGTGGCGGCGGCGGCGCGATTGCCATCGGCGGCGAGGTGGGCACCTCCATTACCATCAAGGATACCACCAAGGACGATACCGTTGAGTTCGATCACTGCTACACCTGGAACAACGGCGGTGCACTCTGCTTCATAGGCACAATTAAGACTCCTCTGATCAACATTGAGAATGTGGACATCGATTCCTGCCGGGCCAGAGACGCCGGCAACGCCATCCACCTGTCCAACCTCATTGCCAATGATCTGACGATGACCAATTGTGACCTGACCAACAATAAGTATTTTACCAGACCCAACACTGCCGCCTCCACCGGTGGCTTCACCAGCACCCTGGCGCTGATGAAGGATCCGTATTTTGTGGAGTATGGCACGGCTGTTTACGCGGCTTATGATGCCGGCGGCACCTTCCGTTCCATCGGTAACACCACCTGCCAGGCGGTCATCAGCGGCTGCCACTTCGAGGGCAATCTGAGCTACCAGAACGGCGCAGGTATTTACTGGAACGCCAACAATATTCGCAACGGCGCGCCCGTGACCAAGGACGGCGTTACCACCACTCCTGAAATCAAGCCCTCTCTGCAAATCGTCGGCAGTACCTTTAAGGATAATATTGCCGAGCGTGACGGCGGCGGCGTGTACGTGGAAGCCACCGTTGACATTGATGATTGCGACTTTGAGTCCAACGAAGCCTGGGGCCGTGGCGGCGCCATCGCCCAACAGGTCTACAGCAATGAGGCTCGTGAGCTGGGCGAAGGCGAGGCTACCAACCTGATCCTGGATAAGGATACCGAGATCTGGAACAACCATGCAGTTCACGGCGGCGGTATCTCCATCACGGTGTCCAATACCATTTCTCTGGTGCCGACGATTCCTCTGGTGGAGGGCGGTGCGCCGGTTCTGTACATGAACTACCCCGTCAAGTTCCAGCTGGGCGGCGCTACCGTCCGGGATAACTACGCCAGCGGCAATGGCGGCGGTATCTACTATGCTACCACATCTTACGCCGATGAGGCCATCCAGAAGAAGGTCGATACCTTCCAGAAGGAAGTCCTGATCGACAACGGTAAGATCTACGGCAACAAGACCGGCTGCGATGCCACCGGCACGGCGTATACCTCCAAGCAGCAGGATACCCAGAACGGCGGCGGTATCTATATGTACTCCAACCAGCCTAACACCGGTACCGATGCTGTTACCAGTCAGGTCTACGGCTACTCCAACATGACCATCACCGGCGGTAACATTTACAGCAACGAGGCCAACATCGGCGATGGCGGCGGTATCTACCTGACCGGTAAGGGCGCTTCCTGTTTGATTACCGGTGGTACCATCGGCGCCGATGCCAATGGCACTGCGGCTCCGAACCATGCCAAGCGGGTCAGCCCCAATGGCGGCAGCGGCGGCGGTATCGCCATCCATGGCGGCGCCACCATCACCATGAGAAGACCCTGGCTGACCAACGAGAAGGGCGAGTGGCTGGATGAGGAAGGCAACGTCACCACCGACGAGAGCAAATGCGTCGAGGATCCCGATGCCGACGGCGGTTTCGTTGTGAACAACATCGCCGATTACCAGGGCGCGGGCATCTGGCTGGCCGGTAAGCTGACGGAAGAGAATGGTGATTACATTGAGGGAACCAACAACACCATTAACATCAGCGGCGGTACCATTTCCGGCAACAAGAACAGCGGCACCTACGCAACCAACCGCAACGGCGGTGGTATCTATGTCGGCATCTATGGCACCCTGAGTTTCACCGGTGGTACCATCTCCAACTGTATCGCCAATGGCTGGGGCGGCGGCGTGTTCCTGGACAGCCATGCCCAGGCTACCATCGACGGCGGTACCATCTCCGGTTGTACCGCTTCCGCAGGCGGCGGCATTGCTTTCCAGTACCATGGCTACCTGGATTTCAAGAATGGTGACATCAAAGGCAATACCGCAACTTCCAGCGAAAATGCCGGCGGCGGTATCTACGACAACGGCTATAGCGATCTTGAGAGCGGTGAACTGTCGACGACCATTCTGATCAACGGTGGTAACGTCTACGGCAACCATGCCACCAACGGCGCCGGCGGCGGTATCTGCGCGGTGAAAAATACCCAGATTACCATTTCCTCCGGCTCGGTCTACGATAACGACGCCAAGACCAACGGCGGCGGCTTGTACCTGTACAGCAACTCCTACCTGAAGCTCTCCGGCGGTAACATCGGCTCCGCCACCTCCGGCCTGGGCAACGAGGCCGAGAACGGCGGCGGCGTCTATGCCGATAATTCCGAGGTTCTGCTGGAAAAAACGGCAGACGCCAACACCGGCAACGTCATTGGCAACTCTGCCACTGCCGACGGCGGCGGTGTCTACGCCACCAATGGGGCGACGATCACCGTGAACGGCGACGTGAAGAGCAATACTGCCATCAGAGGCGGCGGTATCTTCGGCAACGGCAAGGCACAGATTGAAGTCAACGGTAACCTGTACCTGAATAAGGTCGGCGTTGGCAATGTGGACAGCGAAGGCGGCGGTGCGGCCATCTACGAGAGCGGAACCAAGCTGACGGTTACCGGTAACATCGGTGCCGAGAACAATGGCAACTGGGCTTACGGCCGTGGCGGCGGCGTTCTGGTTGACAACGCAACGCTGGAGCTGAAGAGCGTTGGCGACAGCGTGGGTCAGATTGCCCACAATACCGCACAAAATGGCCAGGGCGGCGGCATCAAGGCCGTCAAGGCGACGGTCACCATCGGCGGCAACGTTACCAACAACCATGCCCCCGGCACCCAGTACGGTAAGGGCGGCGGTATCCACGCCATCAGCGGCTCCACCGTTACCATCAACGGTTCCGTTTCCAACAACGATTCCGGCACCCAGGGCGGCGGTGTTCATGCCACCGGCTCTACGGTCAATGTTTACGGCAACGTCAACAGCAATACATCCCTTACCGGTGGCGGTATCTATGCCATGAGCAACAGTACCATCCTGGTTGAAGGCGGTACCATCAACGACAATACCGCCAACGATTGGGGCGGCGGCGCTTACATCACCGCTTCTAAGCTGACCCTGAAGAAGAATTCCAGCGGCAACGGCGGCTTGATCTCCGGCAACAAGGCCCTGGACGGCAATGGCGGTGGTATCGATGCAGAGGATGGCTCCACCATCGAAATCTTCGGCGATGTGAAGAGCAATACTGCCAGCGGCACCGGCGATCATGGTTACGGCGGCGGTATCAATGCCATCGGCAGCGGCACCACGGTCACCATCAACGGTACGGTTGACGGCAACGAGGCGCCTCTGGGCGGCGGTGTCGCGGCCAGCACCTCCGCGAAGATTACGGTTTACGGTCAGATTATCAATAATACCGCCAGCACCGGCGGTGGCGGCGCCCACATTGAGGGCTCCACCCTGGAGCTGCTGAAGGATGAGGCTGGTAACCCCGGTCTGATTTCCGGCAATACGGCAGTCGCTTATGACGGTGGCGGCATTTACGCCAGCAATTCTACGCTGACCATTGAGGGTAACATTACCAGCAATACGGCCAATAAGAACGGCGGCGGCATCAAGGCCGATACCAACTGCGTCATCACCGTGGACGGCAACATCACCGGCAATACCGCAAAGACCCTGGATGGCGGCGGTATCTATGCCCGTTCCATTACTTCTCTGACCATCGGCGGCAACATCACCGGCAATACTGCTACGGCCGGCAATGGCGGCGGCGTGTATCAGAGCGGTGGTACCCTGATCGTCAACGGCACCATCGGCGGCAGCACGGCCAATGCCAATAAGGCACCCCAGGGTAACGGCGGCGGTCTGTATGTCAGCAGCTCCTGCCAGGCTACGGTCAACGGCTCCGTTACCTACAACCAGGCGCTCAACGGCGCCGGCGCAGCGGTGGCCGGAAGCGCAACCCTGAATATCAATGGCCACCTGGATAACAACACGGCCACCGGCAATGGCGGCGGCGCTTACGTCACTTCTGCGACCCTGAACGTCAATAAGGTCGGCACCACCGACGGTACCGTTGACGGCAACACCGCGGCCACCAGCGGCGGCGGTATCTACGCCAGCAGCAGTTCCACCGTCAAGGTTGACGGCCATATGTACAGCAACAAGGCCAACGGCACTGCCGATGGCAATGGCGGCGGTGGCGCTTACATCAATAGTTCCAGCCTGACCCTGAACGGTACCATCGGTGACAACGGAAAGGCCAATACCGCCAGCTTCTACGGCGGCGGCGCCTATGTCACCAACGGCGGTACCGCTACCATCGACGGCACCATTCAGTATAATACCGCAAAGAATGGCGGCGGCATTATGGTCGGTTACAACTCCGATGTTGAAATCACCGGCAATGTTATCAATAACAATGCCAGCGTCAGCGGCGGCGGTATCTATGCCAACCAGGCTACCATTTCCCTGGCCGGTAACCTGAAATCCAATAAGGCCACCTCCCAGGATGGCGGCGGTATCTATGCCAGCGGTTCCACACTGACCATTAACGACGGTAACATTGATGGCAATACCGCATATCGCTACGGCGGCGGTGTGTATGCGCAGAGCAAGAGTGAGATTACGGTCAATGGTGACGTGGTGAACAATGTGGCGACCACCGGTAACGGCGGCGGCCTGCATATCCACAACAGTTCCAAGGCTACCATCTCCGGCGGTAACATTCAGGGCAACAAGGCCCAGGCTACCACCGAGGGTAACGGCTACGGCGGCGGTGTCCATGCTTACCAGAACAGTACCGTTACCATCACCGGCGGCGACATCAAGCTGAACCTTGCCAACACCGGCGGCGGCGTTTCCGCTGAAAACGGCTCTACGATTATCATTTCCGATGGTAACGTGGATCAGAATACCGCAGCGGTCAGCGGCGGCGGCGTTCTGCTGCTGAGCAGCTCCAGCCTGACCATTTCCAACGGCAGCATCACCAACAACAAGGCCAACACCTATGGTGGCGGCGGTGTGTATGCCGTCGAATCTTCCCTGACCCTGCAAAACGGTAACATCGAGAAGAATACTGCAGAGCAGTTCGGCGGCGGTGTCTATGTTGAGGGTACTGCGACCACCGAGGGTGTTGTTACCATCGAAAACGGTAACATCAAGTCCAACGTGGCCACCGAGCGTAACGGCGGCGGCCTGCTGGCCAGCTCCTACGGCAAGATTACCATTTCCGGTGGTACCATCCAGGGCAATAAGGCCACCGAAGGCTACGGCGGCGGTGTCCACGCCTACAATGGCGGCTCCGTCTACATCTCCGGCGGTAGTATCACCCAAAACGAGGCAAAGCGCGGCGGCGGTATCGCGGCGGAAATCAATGCCTATGTGGAATTTACCAACGTGGTCAGCATGACTGACGATGGCGGTAACCTGAGCGAGAATACGGCCACCGAATACGGCGGCGGTATCTACGCCGAGTCCTCCACCGTTAAGGTTTCCGGCGGTACCATCGAAAAGAATACGGCCCGGTATGGCGGCGGTATTGCGGCGGTTTCCGAGCTGACCGTTGGCCCCTCCGGTCAGGTGATCACTCTGGCGGATGTGGCCAGTGCCGTTACCGTTGAGGGCGGTGCCATTTCCAATAACTATGCCGAAAACGGCGGCGGTATCTTCGCCCAGGATGAGAACACAAAGGTTGTCGTCCGCGGCGGTAATATCATCAACAACCAGGCTCGCAGCGACTATGCCAACCCCAACCTGACAGACAAGGCTGCTGACGGCAGCGGCGGCGGTATCTATGTTGATAACGCGGTTGTCGAGGTCAACAAGCCTGCCGGAAGCGATACGGCTGGTATGGTTAAGGCGAACCATGCAGCCCGTGGCGGCGGCGTTTACGTCATCAACGGCGGTACGCTGACTGTTAAGGGTGGTTACATCATCGAGAACCTGGCCCACGGCAACGAGGGCGTGGCCGGTGCCGATGACTGGTACAAAAAGTCCGATATGCTGGGCACCGGCGGCGGTATCTTCGTTGGCGATGGCACAGGCACGAAGAACAGTATCTTTACCCTGTTGGCCGCGGACGAGGATGGTAATAAGGCCGAGGTGGCTATCTACGGCAACCTGGCTGACTTCGCGGCGGACGACGTGTTCGCCAGCGGCATCAACACCGACCTGAATGTGCCTCTGGTCACCCAGATGGACCTGGCCGGTTATCCCTTCCAGCCCGGCGGCTGGTTCGAGGACTATGCCATCAACGATGTCAACTACTCTGAGGGACTTTCCGGCAGTACGACGGACCTGGTGACCAATGGTAAGGTCCATCGTTACCGCGGCTCCGCTGTGGTCTTCCGCATTGAGATTGCACCTACGAATCTGGCGGATGCCGGTTCTCTGCCTGCCAACGTGGAGAATACCTTCGTCTGTATGACCCTGGGTATCCCCGGCGCCCTGGGCGAAGAGATCGTGATCGACTTTGGTCTGACTTCTGATCTGGAGATCCTCAACAACGATCTGGTTATTAAGGATAACTTCTATCTGACAACCAATCTGCTGTTGGGTAAGGTTCATCCCTTCCAGACCGATGATCAGGGCAACAAGATTCCTTATGATTATCAGGATTTGGACGGCAAAGCACCTGACGGCTTCAGTGATACGCTGAAGGGTGTGTACGGCGATCTGACCATCACTTACACCACCCATACCGAAACGGTTGGCGATACCACCTATGAGGTCAAGGATTACATTGTTACCTACAAGCTCAGAAATATGCAGTTCACCGGCGTGGAGAGCTTTACCTACGCGGTGTGCTACGAGGGTATCTGGTACTATGCGGATGTGAATATCATCCCTGCAACCATTATCCACTTCGAGGATCAGAACTATCAGAGCGACGGTTCCGCAGACACGACCAACCCCTTCATCGATTACGAGGACGGCAGATGGACGGCGGTCTCCGACGGCACCACCGGCAACAAGTTCCAGCAGGACGGCGACCGGCCCGGTGAGGACCTGGAGAATGCCCTGGGTGACCTGGATATGGATAACGTCTATGGCTTCGATTCCACTTACCTGAATTCTTCCAAGTATTCTCTGGGCGTGGCCATGATGACCACGGTTTCCAAGACCAACAAATCTTCCACTGCGGAGTTTACCTTCTGGGGTACCGGCTTCGATATCATCAGCCTGTGCAGCAACAAGTCCGGTGCCATCATGGTCACCATCGACCGGCTGGATGATACTGCCACCGAAACCCGTTATCTGATGGTGGATACCTACTACAGCTATATCTACGATCAGACCAGCAAGGAATGGAAGGTTTCCACGCAGGCCGACGACAATGCTACCTATCAGGTGCCCGTCATGCGGGTGGATGACTTGGCGTACGGCCAGTACTGGGTTGAGATCTATGTGGGTTATGATGCCTGGGTCTTTGACCATGGCCAGTACGGCGGCGGTCAGTACGACTTCTATCTGGATGCGATCCGCATCTACAACCCCACCAACGACGGCCTCTACAAGGATGAAGATGGCAACCTGCAGGCCAATACCACCATTCAGGGTGCCTACGACAAGGACGGCGAGAGCCTGCCCCAGGTCGAGGAGCTCCGGAACCTGATCCTGGACAGCGCCAAGACCGCGACCAAGGACCAGATCACCGGCGTCCTGTTTATCGACCGCTTCGGCTCTGCCAGCACTGTGGCGGATTACAAGGCCTACGGCCCCAACAACGAGCTGTACCTGGCACCCGATCAGTCCATCAGCTTCATGATTACCGACGGCGCTTCCGTCAACAAGGTCATGCTGGCCATGAAGGCCCTGGGCGCTACCGCCAATGTTTGGATTTACGATGCCACTGTGGCGAAGGATGAAAACGGAAAGCCTACGGATGCAGAAAAATTTATTGAACTTTCCATTGCTTCTTCGATGGATATGTATTATAATATCTCTAAGTTCATCGGTGCGACTGTGGTGATCGAAAACGTCAGCACCGACGGCACCCTGCTTTCCATCACCAACAAGAAGGTTACCCACCTGCGGGATACCGGCAGCACCGGTTCTCTGGAGGGCGGTGACTTTGTGGTGAATTCTGATACCGTGGGTCTGGCCCTGCTGTCTCTGAATGGGCCGGTCACCGTGCCCACCCTGGACGCCACCAGCGCCAGCCTGTCCTACGAGGACGAGGTGAAGTACAATGTCTACTTCACCGCTGACGATTTGACCGACGTGGTGGAAATGGGCCTGATCACCTTCGGCGAGAAGCTGACCGACGGCACTTTGGAAGAAGCCCTGGAGGTCATCCCCGGCTATGTCGTCAATGGCCAGGAG
>JAZQHH010000119.1:0-2384 GCA_045540495.1 Faecousia sp. | reverse complement strand
TCGCACCAAAATCTATGGATAATCCCATTCTACATTGTACGTTCATCGAACTTTTTCCTTATCGTAGATGATACCGGGAGATTGCCACGGCCCTTCGGGCCTCGCAATGACATACTAATCTGATACGCTAAACAATCATTTCCCATCCCGCCAAACCAGGAGGAACCGCCATGACCATACTGTATTCCGATAACGATATCATCGTCTGCGTCAAGCCTGTGGGGCTGGATTCTGAAAAAGAGGTGCCGGAGGCCCTGGGGGGCGATATTTATCCCATCCACCGGCTGGATAAAAATGTGGGGGGCGTCATGGTCTACGCCCGGACCCGGCAAGCTGCTGCGGCCCTGAGCAAAGCGGTGCAGGAGGGGACGATGGTCAAAGAATATGTGGCCCTGGTCCACGGCACGCCGCCGGAAAATGGCGACTGGACGGATTTGCTTTGGAAAGACAGCACCAAAAACAAGGTATTTGTGGTAAAAAGGGAGCGAAAAGGGGTCAAAAAAGCCCGACTGGAGTTCCAACGCCTGACGGAGGGGCCCCAGTCCCTGGTTCACATCCGCCTCCACACCGGCCGGAGCCACCAAATCCGGGTCCAGTTTGCCAGCCGTGGCTTCCCCTTGGTAGGGGACCACAAATACGGCTCCCGTGACGAAGCCACCGCCCCCATGCTCTTCTCCCGCCGCATCACCTTTCCTTACAAGAAGGAAATCCGCACCTTCGAAGCGATGCCGGACTGGGCACAGTCATAATAGAACCGGGCTGCCGAAATTGGCAGCCCGGTTGGTGTTATCAATAGTTCTCGGCGTGGACTTCGAAGAAGCTCTGGGGATGGTCGCAGGTGGGGCAGACATCGGGGGCATTGGTGCCCACCATGATGTGACCGCAGTTGCGGCACTCCCAAACCTTCACCTCGCTCTTGGCAAAGACCTGGGCGGTCTCCACATTCTTCAGCAGCGCGCGGTAACGCTCCTCGTGGTGCCGCTCGATTTCGGCCACCATGCGGAACTTCTTGGCCAGCTCGGGGAAGCCCTCTTCCTCAGCGGTCTTGGCGAAGCCGTCGTACATATCGGTCCACTCGTAATTCTCACCGGCGGCGGCAGCGGCCAGATTCTGGGCGGTGTCACCGATGCCGTTGAGCTCCTTGAACCAGAGCTTGGCGTGTTCCTTCTCGTTGTCAGCGGTCTTCAGGAACAGGGCCGCGATCTGCTCGAAGCCCTCCTTCTTGGCCTTGGATGCGAAGTAGGTGTACTTGTTCCGGGCCTCGGATTCCCCGGAGAAAGCGGCCATCAGATTCTTCTCGGTCTGAGTGCCGGCGTATTTGTTAGCCATGGATAATACCTCCCAAATTTAATGATACTGGAATTATACCACAAAACGCAGGATTTGAAAAGGGGTCACAGCGCAAAAAAAATGATGCACAGGAACTGCAGCAGGCTCCCCAGCACCACGAAGATGTGGAACACCGAATGCATCCACCGCTTCTTGGAGCCGACGCCGTAGAGGATGGCCCCGATGGTGAAGCTGATGCCGCCGAAGAGCAGCAGCAAAAAGCCCGGCATGGTCAGCACGTCCATGGTCTGCTTCATAAAGGGCAGAATGGCCCAGCCCATGCAGATGTAGCAGATGTAGGAAAAGACCTTGTATTTCTTCAAATCGATGGCGGTCAGGGTGATGCACAGGGCCGCCAGAGCCCACTGGAAGCCGAACATCCCCCAGCCCAGTCCCGGATACACCGGCCGCAGGGCGGACAGGGAGATGACTGTGTAGGTGCCGGCAATCAGGGCGTAGATGGTGCAGTGGTCCAGGACCTGCAGAACCTTTTTCCCGGTGCCGGGCAGCAGACCGTGGTAGGTGCTGGACAGGGCATAGGTGGCAATCATGCAGCCGCCATAGATGGCGGAGCCCACCACGCCATAGACATTGCCCCGAATGGCAGCGAAAATGACGCACAGGGTCAGCGCCGCAATTCCCAGGGCTCCGCCCACAATGTGGGTAACCATGTTCATGATTTCCTCGCCCCGGGTATAGGCCGGGAGGGTCCGTTCGGATAGCTTGGTACGTTTCTTCATAGGGAAGCCGCCTTTCAGAAAGATGGGAGCATTATAGCACAAAATCCGGTAGAATGGAATCCCTTTTTCGGATGGGGCACTCTACCGCTGGTAGAATCGAGAGAATACCCCTCAAAAGCCATATCAGAGTTTTGGCTCTCCCACCAGACTGTCGAAAAAGGTTCTGGTGCGTGTAAATGATTGTTTAGTGGCCTAAAACGGCGCACCCAGCTACAACAACCATGTCATTGCGAGGCCGAAGGCCGTGGCAATCTCCTGGTACAACTTTGGTCCTAATCCGCACCAAAATCTATGGATAATCCCATTCTACATTGT
>JAZQHH010000118.1:0-4290 GCA_045540495.1 Faecousia sp. | reverse complement strand
CACCAAGACGCATCGGAAAGGATTTGGATTGATGCTGTTATAAAGTTTGCAAAGCCAGTTGGGGCTGGATTTTTTTGGTGTGAGAGATGGGACTCGAAAGGACGGCCCCAGTCGTAAGACTGGTGTAAAAAGTGTCCGGTGGACACTTTTTAGTCCGTGGGAGAGTCCCAACAGCATCAAGACGCATCCGTAAGGATGTGGATTGATGCTGTTATAAAGTTTGCAAAGCCAGTTGGGGCTGGATTTTTTTGGTGTGAGAGATGGGACTCGAAAGGACGGCCCCAGTCGTAAGACTGGGGTAAAAAGTGTCCGGTGGACACTTTTTAGTCCGTGGGAGAGTCCCAACAGCGTCAAGACGCATCCGTAAGGATGTGGATTGATGCTGTTATAAAGTTTGCAAAGCCAGTTGGGGCTGGATTTTTTGATGTGAAGATGGGGCAAAGGTTCGTAATAATATTTGCTTTTCTGCGTGGTATGTGGTAGACTAATGAAAACATTCTTTACAGAGAGAAGCGATTATATGACCAGGTTTTTTGTGAACCCAGAGGAACTACAACCGGAATTTTTGGTTCTGACCGGTGAAAACGCCAAACACGCCAAGGTGCTTCGCCTGAAAGAAGGGGAGGAAGTGCTGGTCTGCGACGGGCAAGGGCAGGAATGTTTGTGTGCCGTCAGCGATATCAGTGATGGGCAAATAAGCCTTGTGGTCCGCCACCGCCAGGCATCCCAGACAGAGGCTGCGGTTCAGGTCAGTGTGTATATGGCCTTTCCCAAGGGGGATAAGCTGGAACATGTGATTCAAAAGGCCACGGAGCTTGGGGTTTATGAGATCGTTGCCTTTCCCTCTGCCCGGTGTGTTTCCCGTCCCGATGAAAAGAGCCTGAAAAAGAAGCTGGAGCGGTGGCAGAAGATTGCCGCCTCCGCAGCGGAGCAGTCCGGTAGGGGCGTGATCCCTGAAGTTCTGGTGCTGCCAAGCTATGCGGATGCACTGAGCCGGGCAGCAAAGGCTGATAAAGCCATTCTTTTCTACGAAAATGAACAGGCGGTAACCCTGAAAATGAGTTTGCAGACCGGCGATTATCGCACGGTCAGTCTGCTCACCGGCCCTGAGGGTGGCCTGGAGCCTGGGGAAGTGGAAAAAGCCCGGTCTGCCGGCCTCGATATCTGCACCCTTGGCAAACGGATTCTTCGCTGCGAAACCGCCCCCCTTTGCGCCCTGTCCGCGGTCATGTACCATGTTGGTGAATTTTGATAAATGGGAACCTCTAAATGATAACTGCCAGCCCAATTTGGGCTGGCAGTTCGGTTATTCCGAGGCTTCTTCGATATTTATCTTGCAGGAAATGCCATCCACATCAATGCGGCAGAATTCATCGCCATAGAAATAGCTTTCGTCCCGGGTTTGGTAGGGAAGTCTGCTGTCGAAATCGTAGTCCAAACCATCCATTTCCACCCGGAAACCGCATTCCTTCGGCAGAGTCAGGTCCAATTTGCAGGATGCTCCGTCCATATCGATCTGACTTGGCCGCTGGGTGCAATTCATGGTGATCACGTTGGAAGCACCGTCGCAGTTCAGCTTGTTGATGCTGCCGGTGACATTTAGCTTATTGGAAGCACCGTCCAGCTCCAAAGTACCGATCTGGATGTCGGTGGTATGAATATCCAGTGCGGCGCCGTCAATTTCCAGTTCGCTGCAAACCCAATCCTTTGGCACGGTCACATTCAGATCCTTGCTGGGTGTGGATGTAAAGCCAATGCGGATGCCGGTGCTGTAACTGATGTGCAGGATGCCACCCTCCATCCAGTAGGTCATCCGATCGTCGTCAGTTTCGCCCTCTTCGGAGAATGTGATGGTGTCGGTCTCGGCAGTGGTAATGCGAATGGTCCCGGCAGCCCAGTCGATGGACAAGCCGGAAATTTCCGATGCGTTCAAGCTTGCATCGCCATAAACATAGCTGCCCTTTTTGCCGATCTGGAAGGACAGTTTCCCAACTCCCAGACAGGCACAGAGAATGCCGATCAGCAGTAGAATCAAGATCGAATAGATCACGATGCGGGTAATGGCGTTAGCTTTCATGTTTCATAGCCTCCTTCAGGTCGATGCAGGCTTTTATCAGCCCTTTCACAGCACCCAGGATCGGGAACACCATCCAGGTGATCCACCAAGCCCCGGTGGCGAAGCTGATGGCCAGATAGATCACAAAGGTCAAAATGCCCAGCAGGGAGTCAATGGCCTTGGTAAGTTCGTTTTCGGGTTTGGGAGTTTCTTCGGTTTTGCGAGCCGGGGTGCCGATTTTGCCGCCGAGATACAGAAGCAGTGTTGCCACGCCCGCAACCGCAAGGGTGCCGCAGAGCCCGATGGTAGCCATCCCCAATTCCGACAGAATGAACAGCGGAATCGGGCAGATGATATACAGCAGAATCGCAATTCCTTTGAACAGGTTCCGCCCGATTGGAATGGCATTGATTTTTTCAGAGGGAGCTGATGCCGGGGCAGGGGAGGCGTTGTCGCCGATAATCTCATTGATATCCCCAATACCGGAGATAGCAAGCCGGTAGGCAGCCTCCGGTGTTTTACCCTGGGATATCAGATCGTCATATTTATCCAGCGTATTTTGCAGAATTTCCTGCTGAATCTCCTCGGTTCCGGTGGTTCCGGCGAAGAGCAGCTCCACATATTTGGTCAGTTGTTCTTTCATGTTCTTTCCTCCGTTTCCAAGAGTTTATCCATAATTTCTTTGGTTTCCCGCCATTCCTCCAGCAGCCGGTGGCAGGCCTCCCGGCCGGTGGGGGTGATGGTGTAGTAACGCCGCCGGGCCCCGGCACCGGAGTCTCCCCAGTAGGAGGCGATGCAGCCCCCTTCCTCCAGCCGCTTAAAGGCGGTGTAGAGGGTGGCTTCTTTCAATTCAAACCGACCGCCGGACAATGTGGAGATGATTTTATTGATCTCGTAACCGTAGCTGTCCGATTTCATCAAACGGGCCAGAATGATGGCATCGGTGTGGCCCCGAATCAGGTCACCAGCAATCGACATGGATAATACCCCCTTTCGTGGTATTATACTATCATAAGATACCTCGCCTGTCAAGGTATCTCGCGAAATAAATAACCGAGTCGGCGCGACTCGGCTATTTGTGATATTTACTTCCGGCCTGTATGGCCTCGGCCCGGTAGAGCTGTTCCAACACCATAATCCTGGCCAGGTGGTGGGGGAAGGTCATTTTACTCATAGACAGACGGAAATCCGCCTTGTCCTTGATTTTTTGAGACATCCCGAAGGAGGAACCAATCAGGAAGCAGGCGCTGCTCTTACCGGAGATTTTTACCTCCGACAGCTTTTGCGCCAGCGCTTCACTGGTCAGTTCCTTCCCCTCCGGGGTGAACACACACAGCCAGGCACCCTTGGGAATCTTGGAGAGAATTAACTCCGCCTCCTTTTCCAGTCCCGCCGATATTTCAGCAGGAGAGGGATCCTCGGGCAGGCGAACCTCCGGCAGCTCCAGGAGCTTGAATCGGCAATAGGCGCCCAGCCGCTTAGTGTACTCTTCAGCTGCGGAGAGGTAAAACTTCTCCTTCAGCTTGCCCATGGCGATGAGCGTAATGTCAAACATTACAGCTTCTGGGCTTCGAACTGCTTCAGGCACTCCACCAGCGCCACAACGCCCTCCTTGGGCATGGCGTTGTAGATGGAGGCCCGGAGACCGCCGACGGATTTGTGGCCCTTCAGGTTTTCAAACCCAGCGGCCTTGGTGTAGGCAACCACCTCGGCATCCAGCTCCTTGGAGCCGGTGACGAAGGGGACATTCATGAGGGAGCGGACTTCCTTATCAACGGTGCCGTTGAACAGCTTGGAGCTATCCAGATAATCGTACAGCACAGCGGCCTTGTCCTCGTTGACCTTGGCAATGGCCTCCAGACCGCCGTTGTCCAGCAGATAGCGGAACACCTTGCCGCAGACGTAAATCGCCCAGCAGTTGGGGGTGTTGTACATGGAACCGGCGTTTGCGTGGGTGTCGTAGCGCAGATAAACGGGAGTCTTGGGGTCCAGATCCTCCCGAATCAGGTCCTCACGAATGATGACGATGGAAATACCGGCGGGGCCGATGTTCTTCTGCACGCCACCGTAAATCACGCCGTAGTCCGCCACGTTGCAGGGCTTGGACAGGAACATGGAGCTTTGGTCCGACACCAGAATCTTGCCCTTGGTGTTGGGCAGCTGCTGGAAGGTGGTGCCATGGATGGTCTCGTTTTCGCAGATGTAGACGTAATCCGCATCCTCCCGGATGGGCA
>JAZQHH010000117.1:0-4277 GCA_045540495.1 Faecousia sp. | reverse complement strand
ACCGCAATTCAAATGCGCCACTAAACAATCATTTACAACCATTTTAATCCGCCGAAATAATGGTCAGCTGCTCCGGTTTGGCTCTGGTTTTGAACTGGAGCTCCTGGTGCTTGATGCTCACCGTGGTGCCCGGGGCGATGGAGCGGGTGATGAAGGCGTTGGAGCCGATGACGCAGCCCTGACCAATCACCGTTTCGCCGCCCAAAATAGAGGCACCGGCGTAGATGGTCACATTGTCCTCGATGGTGGGATGCCGCCGGACGCCCCGGAGACTTTGGCCGCCTCTGGTGGACAGGGCGCCCAGGGTCACGCCCTGATAAATCTTCACATTCTCACCAATGATGGTGGTTTCGCCCACCACGATGCCGGTGCCGTGGTCGATGAAGAAGTACTTGCCCACGGTAGCGCCGGGGTGGATATCGATGCCGGTGACGCTGTGGGCGTGCTCGGTCATCATGCGCGGCAGCATGGGCACCTTCAGTTCATACAGCACATGGGCCAGCCGGTAGACGGTGATGGCGAAGAGGCCGGGGTAGGAGAAAATCACCTCGTCCTTGCCGGTGGCGGCAGGATCGCCGTCGTAGGCGGCCTGCAGGTCCGTGTCCACCATGGCCCGAACCTGGGGAATCCGCTGGAAAAAGGCCACACACAGCTCCTGGGCCTGCTCCCGGGCCTCCTCCCCTGCCCCGGTGCCCCGGAGCACCAGCTCGATCTGGCCGGTCAGGTTGAACATCACGTCCTCGATGAGCATAGAGAGGCTGTGCTTGGCATTATAAATATGGTAGTTCTTATCCCGGAAATAGCCGGGGAAAATAATCCGGCGGAGTTTTTCGATCAGCTCCACCATCACGTCCTTATCCGGGTGGCGGAAAATATCGATTTGGTCGATATCCCGGTGGCTCTGATAGTCCGCCAGGATGGTATCCACCACGCCCTCAATCTTCTTTTCGAAATCACTCATAAATCATTCCTCCAAAGACCAATGCGGCTATCAGCCGCTGTTATCCTGAGCGAGCGTCAGCGGAGTCGAAGGATCTACGCACCATATTTCCCAGTACATCACGAAAATGCGTAGATTCTTCGACTCCGCTAACGCTCCGCTCAGAATGACAACGCCAGGGCTTTCCCCATTTTATTCATGGCTTCCGATATCCGCAATCGTTTTACCTTTTATACCACACCCCATCCTATGCTGTCAACGAAAAAGGAGTTATTTGTATGAAAAACATTTGTCGCTCTCTGGACGAACTCATCGGCAACACCCCCCTGCTGGAGCTGTCGAACATTGAAAAATCCCTGAATTTGAAGGCCACCGTCCTGGCCAAGCTGGAGTGCATGAACCCCGCCGGGTCTGCCAAGGACCGGGTGGGCAAGGCCATGATTCTGGACGCGGAGGCCCGGGGCATCCTGAAAAAGGGCGGCACCATCATTGAGCCCACCTCCGGCAACACCGGCATTGGTCTGGCCGCCATGGCCGCCGCCCGGGGCTACCGGGCCATCATCGTCATGCCCGATTCCATGAGCCAGGAGCGAATCAACCTGATGAAAGCCTACGGTGCGGAGGTGATCCTGACCCCCGGTGCGGAAGGCATGACCGGCGCCATCGCCAAGGCGGAGGCCCTTGCCAGGGAATACCCCGGCAGCTTCATCCCCGGCCAGTTCGGGAACCCCGCCAACGCCCAGGCCCATTTCGACACCACCGGCCCGGAAATTTGGGCGGACACCCAGGGCAATGTGGATATTTTTGTGGCCGGCATCGGCACCGGCGGCACCATCACCGGCACCGGGCGGTATTTGAAGGCCCAGAACCCTAGCATTCAGGTGGTGGGCATCGAACCCGCCGGGTCCCCGGTCCTGTCCCAGGGCAAGGCGGGCAAGCACGGCCTCCAGGGCATCGGCGCCGGATTCGTGCCGGAGGTGCTGGATACCAAGGTTTATGACAAAATCCTCACCGTTACCGAGGAGCAGGCTTTTTCCGCCGCCCGGCTGCTGGTAAGAACCGAGGGCATCCTCACGGGCATCTCCTCCGGCGCCGCCCTCCACGCCGCCCTGGAGCTGGCAAAGCTGCCGGAAAACGAGGGAAAAACCATCGTCGCCCTCCTGCCCGACACCGGGGAGCGGTATCTGTCCACGGGCATTTTCCAGTAATTCCTCACAGAGGCTCCTTGCCCCTCTGCAACAAATGAATCCGGGACTGCCCATGGGCAGTCCCGGAATTTTTTAGTCCTCGAAAGTCAGGATATCCTTGTATTTTTCCTTGAAAATATCATAAACGGCGTTCAAAATGCCCTCGTCGGAAACGGAGAGGTAGTTCTCATTCTCCTCATCCACGGGCTCGATCTCCAGGATGATGACCTCAGTGTTATCCTCCTCGGCGGGCATCAGCAGCAGGTACTCCTTGCCCTGGTACTCGATGACATCCAGGTACTCGAAGTCCGCGTCGTTGCCGTTTTCGTCGGTCAGGGTCAGGATATTGCTTTCTTCTTCCAGAATTTCGTTGTTTTCCATGATAAATTCTCCTTATGCTTCGTAAATTGCCTTGCAGGCCAGCATGGTCATGTAGCAATCCAGCTTGCTGACCACCTCCATGGGGGCGTGCATGCTCAGCACCGGGACACCTGCGTCCACGGTGACGATGTTCCGGTTGGCCATGTAGGCCGCCACGGTGCCGCCGCCGCCCTGATCCACCTTGCCCAGCGTAGCGATCTGCCAGGTGACACCGGCCTGATCCAGCACGGAGCGGACATGGCCCATGGCCTCGGCGGAGGCGTCGGAGGCGCCGCCCTTACCCCGGGAGCCGGTGTACTTGCAAATGGCAACGCCGTAGTTCAGCTGGGAATTGTTCCGGCGGTCGTGAACCTCCGGGAAATTGGGGTCGTAGGCGTTGGAAACGTCGGCGGACAGGCAGAAAGAATTGGCGAAGCACTCCGTCAGCTTCACATTCTGGCTGTCGCAGAGCATTTCCATGAAATACTCAAAGGCCTGGCTCTGCATACCGCTGATGCCCACGGAGCCAATCTCCTCCTTATCCGCCAGGATGCACACGGCAGTGTGGGTGGGGATGCCCATGGTCAGCAGAGGCTCGATTTCCGCAAAAGCGCAGACCCGGTCGTCGTGGCCATAGGCACCGATGAGGCTCCGGTCCAGGCCCACCTCACGGCTGCGGCCGGCGGGGACCACGGTCAGCTCGGCGGAGAGGAAATCAGATTCAATCAGGCCGTATTTTTCGTTCAGCAGCTTCATGATGTGCAGCTTCACCAGGTCGCTGCCCTCGCCATCCAGGGGCTGGCTGCCCAGGATTACATTCAGCTGCTCGCCGGCGATGCCCTCGGCCATGGGCTTCTTCATCTGATCCGCCGCCAGGTGGGGCAGCAGGTCGGAAACCACCAGGATGGGATCAGCATCGTCCTCGCCGATGGTCACGTCGATGACGGAACCATCCTTGCGGTAGACCACGCCGTGGAGGGCCAGGGCGATGGTGGTCCACTGGTACTTCTTGATGCCGCCGTAATAGTGGGTCTTGAGGTAAGCGATTTCGGAATCCTCGTAGAGGGGGTTGGGCTTCACGTCCATCCGGGGGGAATCCACATGGGCGGCGCAGATGTTGGCGCCCTTAGCCAGGCTTTCGGCGCCGATAACGGCCAGCAGAATGCTCTTGCCACGGTTGTTGTAGTAAACCTTGTCGCCGGGCTTCAGATCCATGCCGGCGGTCAGAGGCCGGAAACCGTTGGCCTCGGCGATGTTCACCGTCCAGGCGGTGGCCTCCCGCTCGGTCTTGCAGGCGTCCATGAAGGCCATGTAGCGCTTGCAGTAGTCTTCCATTTCAGAGCGCTGAGCCTCGGTCAGAGCGGCATAGCCATTCTTGGGGGCCATCAGCAGAGATTCACGGAGTTCTTCATTGGTCATAGGTGTGTCCTCCTTGTGTTGGGTTCGGTAAATGATTGTTTAGCGAACTGGCGCGGGAGCACCCATGCCTTCCCCCGGGGGGAAGGTGGCCCGGCGAAGCCGGGTCGGGTGGGGGATGCGGGCGATAACCTAAGATGACGAATCCGTAAAGACTTGCTGAAATCTTACCCATTATTAGGCCTGAAATCTTTACGAAATCGACCATTTCCGCCCGCATTCCCCATCAGTCCCCGCCTTGCGGCGGCGACAGCTTCCCCCCGGGGGAAGCCATGGCGCCCCTTCGGGGCGCTCGGTGGCCGTAGGCCACCGCAATTCAAACGCACCGCTAAACAATCATTTATATTGATACATCCATTATACCCAACTCCTCG
>JAZQHH010000116.1:0-8257 GCA_045540495.1 Faecousia sp. | reverse complement strand
CGGCCGGAGCAGAAAACGGTGGGGGAATTGAACTGCTCGTCGGTGGCGTCCAGGTCCAGCAGCAGCTCCAGAACCTCGTCCATGACCTCCTGGATCCGGGCGTCGGGCTTGTCAATTTTGTTCACGGCCACGATGACCTTGTGGCCCAGCTCCAGAGCCTTTTGCAGCACGAACCGGGTCTGGGGCATGGGGCCCTCGGCGGCGTCCACCAACAGGATGACGCCGTTGACCATTTTCAGGATCCGCTCCACCTCGCCGCCAAAGTCGGCGTGGCCGGGGGTGTCCACGATGTTGATTTTGTAGTCCTTATAGCGGACGGAGGTGTTTTTGGCCAGGATGGTAATGCCCCGCTCCCGCTCCAGGTCGCCGGAGTCCATGACCCGGTCCTGGGTGGCCTGATTTTCACGGTAGATGCCGCCCTGCTTCAGCAGCTCGTCAACCAGGGTCGTCTTGCCGTGGTCAACGTGGGCGATGATGGCGATATTACGAATATTTTCCTGAGATACCATAGGAAAACGCTCCTTAAATTTCATTTCTTCTCAACATAGAAATATACCACATATACAAAAAGAACGCAATAGTTTTGGTGAAAAAATACAACAATTCGTCGCACCACCTGTCATTGCGAGGCCGAAGGCCGTGGCAATCTCCCGGTAGAATGTTAGATTGACGACCATTTCGGGTGGATACAACCAGATTTATTGGATTCCCTATTTCGTAAGCTTGTACCAGCAGATTGCCACGTCGCTTCGCTCCTCGCAATGACGGCGGTATTTTTGGGGGGCATATTGTGCCCCGTTGGCGCATAGGGTTTTTCAGAACGGAGGGGATCGCATGGCGGAGGAACGGCTGCCGCACAGGGTGGTTTTGGACGAGCGGAAAAAGCTGGGTGTTACCGGTGTGGCGGAGGTTTTGAGCTTCGAGGAGGATATGGTGGTGCTGAAAACCAGCCTGGGCACCCTGCTGATCCAGGGCCGGGGGCTGAAGCTGAAGACCCTCTCCCCGGAGGGGGGCCAGGTGGCGGTGGAGGGCACCGTGGAGGCCCTGAGCTATCAGGAGCCCCGGACCCGGCGGCGGCTCTTCGGATGACGGCCCCGGCGGTGGATGTGGCCCGGCTGGCCTTCGGGCTGCTGCTGGGGGCGGGGCTGGGGGTGCTGTACGGGCTGCTGCGGCCCCGGCAGAATTTCCTGACCGATGGGCTGTTCGTGCTGGCCCTGGGCTATGCCTGGCTGTATCACAGCTTCGCCATCTGCCGGGGGGATATCCGGCTGGGGTACACCGCCGCCCTGTTTTTGGGCTGGTGGGGCTTCGATGCCACCGCCGGGCGGCTTTTGAGGCCGGTTTTCGACCTGTTTTGGCAGGTGGTGGGGTGGATTTTACGCCCTGTCAAAAAAATTTATGAATTTTTTATAAAATTTTCGAAAAAAGTATTTGCATCTTTGAAAAAAAGGGGTACAATAAACTGGAATAGCCGTCGGCATCGGCGGAGACCCGGAGGAGAGCAGTATGCAGAAGAAGCGCCGCAAGCAAAAGTACAAAATCGTGTTCCGTCCCGGCAGCCCTCTGACCAAACTGGCTCTGCTGGGTGTCATCGTGCTGTCCACCGTGGCGCTGATCGCCATCCACTGCGCCATCGGCCGCAGTCGGGAACAGGCGGAGGACCTCCGGGCCCAGGCCGCCGCCGCGGAGCGGGAGCAGAATCAGCTCAACAATAAAATCGATGCCCTGGGCTCCACCGATTCTGTCATCGATATCGCCGGTGAAGAACTGGGTCTGGTGGACCCCGATACCGTTATTTTCGTCACAGATGGCGAGTGAAAAGTGAGGAAGCGAAGCACACTATGGAGTTGACCGTTGGAACAATCCTGGAAGGAAAAGTAAAATCCATCACCAATTTTGGCGCCTTCGTGGCGCTGCCCGAGAACAAGACCGGTCTGGTACATATCTCTGAGGTGGCCAATGCCTACGTCAGCGATATCCGCCAGCACCTGACCGAGGGTCAGGATGTGAAGGTCGTGGTCATCGGCACTGAGAACGGCAAGATCAATCTGTCCATCAAGCGGCTGGAGCCCAAGCCCCAGCGGACCGAGGCCCCCCGGCGGGAATTCCGGAGCAACGACCGGCCCCAGAACCGTCCGGCCCGGCAGCCCGTCCAGCCCGCCGCCCCCAAGACTGCGGACCAGCTCTTTGAAGAGAAGCTGAAGGCCTTTATGTCCGAGTCCGACAGCAAGATTTCCGGCATCCGCCAATATTCCGACCACCGTACCAAGAGCAGAAGAAGATAAGTTTCTGTCATTGCGAGGCCGAAGGCCGTGGCAATCTCCTGGGATTTCCGATCATCAATGGAGATTGCCACGGCCTTCGGCCTTGTACGGACAGTACATTTGGGGGAATAGTTATGTCAACCACACTGATCACCGGCGGGTCCCGGGGAATCGGAGCGGCGGCGGTGGAGCTGTTCGCCCGGCGGGGCGATACCGTCTATTTTTTATATGAGAAAGAACAGGACGCGGCCAGGGCCATCGCCGAAAAAACCGGCGCCACCCCCATCTGCTGCGATGTTTCCGACGGCGAAGCCGTCCGGGCGGCCTTCCAAAAAATCGGGGCGGTGGACAACCTGATCTGCAACGCCGGCATTTGCTGGACGGGGCTGCTGTCCATGATGCCGGAGCAGGACTGGGATCGGCTCTTCGACGTGAACGTCAAGGGCATTTACCACTGCGTCAATGCCGCCATGCCCGGGTTTTTGCAAAAGCACCGGGGCAATATCATCACCGTCAGCTCCATGTGGGGCCAGGTGGGTGCCTCCTGCGAGGCGGCCTACTCCGCCACCAAGGGGGCGGTGATCGCCCTGACCCGGGCCCTGGCCCAGGAGCTGGGCCCCAGCGGCATCCGGGTCAACTGCGTGGCCCCCGGGGTCATCCTGACGGATATGTGCGCCGATGTGGAGCCCGCCATCCTGGAAGAAATGGCGGCGGAGGCCCCCCTGGGCCGCAATGGCACCCCCATGGATGTGGCGAAGGCCATGGAATACTTAACAACTGCGGAATTTGTCACCGGAGCCGTGCTGAGCGTCAACGGTGGTTATGTAATTGGAGGATAGAAAGATGAAAATTTCCATTGGATGCGATCACGGCGCCCTGGAGCTGAAAAATGTGATGGTGGCGCACCTGACGAAAAAGGGCTATGAAGTGAAGGATTTCGGCACCTACACCCCGGATTCCTGCGATTATCCCGAGTTCGCCGAAGCCGCCGCCAAGGCCGTTGCCTCCGGCGAATGCGACAAGGGCATCGTCCTTTGCACCACCGGCATCGGCGTCAGCATCACCGCCAACAAGGTCAAGGGCATCCGCTGCGCTCTGCTGAGCGATGTCATGTCCGCCCGGCTGACCCGGGAGCATAACGACACCAACATGATGGCCATCGGCGCCGGCGTGGTGGGCCAGATGCTGGCGCTCCAGATCGCCGACACCTGGCTGGAGACCCCCTTCTCCAATGAACCCCGCCACCAGCGCCGCATCGACAAGCTGATGGCCGTGGAGGGCTGATTCCCCCAAAAAGAGTGCGGATTGCCACGGCCCTGCGGGCCTCGCAATGACATCCTTTTTTCAACAAAATACGGCACGCCATATCCGGCGTGCCGTTTTTTTACGTCTTTTTTACGAACTTTTCCTTGCATTTTGGGCAGGTAATGGCAATCTTGCCCTTCCCCCGGGGGACCCGGACGGGCTGGCGGCACCGGGGGCAGGTGTAGTAGCGGTGGCTTTTATCCCTGACCCGGTCGATCAGCATCAAAAACCGGCGGTTTTCCCGGTAACGCTGGTAGGTATTCCGGGAAAAAGTTCGAAAAATTACCCAAAACATGGCGATATACGCAGCGGATACCACCGCCAGCCGGGCCAGGGGCACCGGAATGAACAGGGCAATCACCGCCCCGATCATACTGGCCCACAGCACCGTCCGGCTCAACTGGTCCATGCCGTAACGCCCGACCATGAACCGGGTCAGCCCGGTAGATATCTTTTTCAGCATTTTCCGAATAAAATCCATATAAGAATCACCTGATGATTTAGAATATGATACATTATATTGATTTTTCCACGAATTTCAACCCCGGAATCTCATTATTTACGGAACGTTAAAATATGATTTACAGCTTCTCCAGGGTGATCATCATGGTTTCCGGGTCATAGGTCACCCGGTAGGTGCCGGCGGGGAGCTGGATGTTGCCGTGGTCATTGGTGGTAAATTCCACGGTGTTGTCCGGGGAGACACATTCCTCGCCCAGCCAGTCCTGCTCCACGTTGTTGTAGACCTTGAAGCTGAAGCCGTGGTTGAAGGAGAGGGTATAGGTCATCAGGCCGCCCTCGTTTTTCATGCCGTACTCCTCGTGGTTGCTCCAGCCGTTGAAATCGCCCCGGATATAGAAATTGCTGGGCTGGGGCCGCTCGTAGTTGATGTATTCGTCCACCTTCGCCATGAAGCTGTTGAAATACTTCATTTTTGCGGCAATATACTCATCAAAGGAGATATTCCCCTGAGAATCGAAGGATGAGGTGCGGTACAGATCGAAGCGCAGGTCCCGGCCCTCCATGTTCCGCAGATTTTTGCTGGGCTGGACATCGCCGCCGTAGAGCCTGGAGGCCCGGTCGAACCAGGTTTTGAAGGTGGCGCTCTTCAGCAGGTCGTTTTTGCTGACCCGGGTCAGGGCGTCGGCATACTCCGCCACATAGTAGCCGCCCTTGACCACGGTGTACAGGAACAGGGGGTTCTCCTGCTTGTCGCCCTTGTTCTGGGCGCCCTCCCGGATGTCGGAGAAGGGATTATCGCTGGTCATGCCGTGGCCGGAGGGGTTATACTCCACCGTCACGCCCAGGCACCGGTCGTAGTCATAGGGAATGATGATGGCCTTGCCGGAGGATTTCATAAAATAAAGGTAGAAATTGTTGTAATTATTCCGCAAATCGTCGGGATTTCCCAAGAAATAGGACACCGCCGCATAGCTGATGAAATTCTCCACATCCACCAGGGACGCGAATTTTTCTTCCGTCATGGCCCCGGAATTCAGCTCCCGCAGGAGGTTTTTCAGGGCGGAATGGTCGGAGGTTTTCTTGTTGGTCTTCAGGTCGTAGCAGAAAAATTCGCCCTTATCCTCATTTTCGATGCCGATGGAGTTCATGTTGGTGAAGCTGCAGCCCTCCCAGGTCCAGCCGCACTTGTACAGGCCCCCGTCCAGCTCCGCCGCCGGCAGCCGTTTCTCCAAAAACACCTTGTCCACCGGCTCGTTGATGGTGTAAACGCCCATGTGGACGCCGCTCCAGTCGAAGCTGCACAGGTTCGTCTGCGGGGCCAGGACCCCCTCGGAGCGGTAGAGGGCGTAGGCGTAGCCCTCTTTCAGGTAGGTGGAGTCGTAGCATTTGTTCCAGCGCATCTCCAGCTGCTCCAGGGTGGCGAAGGTCCGGTCCTTCCGGGCCTTGCGCTGGTCGTCGCTGACCCAGCTGCGGGTCTCGTCGCCGTAGTATTCCGGCTCATCGAAGGTCTCCTGGAAGTCCAGCTTCAGGTGGATGGCCTTGTAGATGCCGCCCTCCTCTTCCTTATAAAAGCTGGTGCGGGAGGTGTTGCCCTTCATCCGGACGCCCACATCGGCGATGCGGTAGGCGGTGCCGTTGACGGTGATCGTCACATCCGCAATCCGGTAAATCGGGGATTTCGACCCAAAATCCCGGTATTTTTCGTAATCCGCCTGGAGTTTTGTCAGCTGCTTGGGGGACATATCGATATTGACCTCAATTTTGGCGTTGGGGTCGAAGAGCTGCTCATAGAGGGCCTCCTCGGTGCAGGGGAGTTTGTCGAAGCCGATGTCGATGACGCCGTCGGTGTCATCGGGCAGGGTGGGCTCATAGGGCACCGTAGCCTGGGGCGTCACCGGATTGCCGGAGCCATCGGTGGCGACGGTGGGTTCCGTGGGATCGTTCAGCAGGGTGCAGCCCCCCAGCAGCGCCGCCAGCACCAGCAGCAAACACAAATATCGTTTCATAATTTGACCTCCTTTGTTTCGGGAAGAAGCGTAACGAAATTCCTCTGTATGGGGGTCTTGCCTGTCCCATACAGAGAGATTTTTCATAACAATGACAAATCCGCTTCGATTTCATTGATTTCATTATATCATTGCATACAAGGTTTGTCTATGCAATCTTTTTCTTGACTATCCGGCAAAATGGCACTACAATAGTTTCTAGTTCATGGTAAACGAGGGATTTTTTATGAAAAAATTTCTGATATTGGCCCTGGCCATGTGCCTGCTGGCAGGCTGCGGCCAGGATGCCCCTCCGGCGACGGAGCCCAGTGCCACCACAGTGCCCACCGAGCCGGAAACCACCACCCCAACCACCGTCCCCGCCACGGAGCCCGAGACCGAGCCTGTCACTGAGCCGGAAACCACCGCTCCTACCGAGCCGGAAACCACCGCCCCTACGGTGAAATTCGACCCGGACATCTGCGAGGAGCTCTTCGGCCAGTGGCATCTGCCCATCACCCTGGACGGGGATCTGCTGATGCTGACGGACTTTGAATCGGTGGTGACCTTCGATCTGATCTGGAGCTTCAGCGACCTGGGCCAGTTCAGCGTCGGGGTGGACGAGGCCGCCTTCGAGGAGGCTATGACCGCCTACGAAACGGAGCTGAATACCCATCTGATGGCGGGCCGTTTCCAGATATTCTCAGCGGAATGTCGGCTGGAGGGCCTGTGGGAATGGGCCACCAACCAAAAATGGGAAAACGAAGGCTACCGGGAGCAAAATCAGGCGGAAGTGGATGCCTTCATCCTGGAGCTTGACCTGCGGGGCCGGTTCGAAAAACTCTTCCGCAGCGGCGCATACTATGTCGAAGAGGGACTGCTGATGCTGGAGTACAACGACGGCATCAACGACGACGCCGACTACATCACCGACGGCCAACTGCTGGTGCTGTCCAACCTGGACAACGAGGCCGCCTACATGGAGCTGGGCATCCGCCCACCGCTGCAGCTGAACTGGGAAGAATGATCCTCTATAATCAGCAAAAACCGCAGGCGAGCCTGCGGTTTTTGCATAAGGAAAAGAGGGGAGGAAAAAATGAAAAAGATTATAGTGCCTCTTATCCACATTCTAAAGCATAAATATTAAGGAAAAAAGAGGGATAATATTAAGTTTGCATGAAGTTGGCAAACTTATTTCAGGCTCAAGCCCCGCTCCAGCCGTTCCCGCTCCGCCTGGGACCGCCGCAGGTAGTTGGGGGTCAGGGCCGCGCCGTCGCCGGGTTCACCGGCGGCGATTTTTTTCAGCGCCGCCAGGCCAACGCCCACCGCCCGCTGGTGCTGCCGCCATTGGGGCGGCAGGATGGTGGCAGGGAAGGACTTATGGCACAGGGCCGCCCCGTCACCCACCAGGTGGATGGGGCCCTCCAGCCGCGCCAATTCTTCCCCTAAATCCGCCAAAGAAATGGCTCTGTCCTCGCAAATGCGGGTCAAAACGCCATTTTCAGCCTTAAAAAGTGCGTTATACACCTGGCTCCGCCGGGCATCCATGGCGGCGCAGATATAGCCATCGTGAAGCCCCAGCCCCAGGGCCATGGCCTCCAGCGTGGACACGCCATAGCAGGGCAGCTCCTTGCCCCAGGCAAAACCCTTGGCCGCCGCCACGCCGATGGGGACGGCGGTAAAGCTGCCGGGGCCCGCCGCCACCGCCACATGGGTGATGTCCCCGGGGGTTCGCTGGCATTGTTTGATCAGGTCCTGGGCCATGACCATCAGGGTCTGGCTGTGGGTCAGGGCGGTGAGCTGGTAGCTCTCCCCCAGGAGCTGATTTTCGTCAAAAAGGGCCACAGAACCGGCCTTCGCCGAGGTTTCAAAGCAGAGCAGAAGCATCCAAATCTCCTCCTTCGATGGTGATGCGCCGGGAATCCTCCCCCAGCTTTTCGATGGTGACGGTGATGGCGTCCTCCAGAGCGTCGGCCACATTTTCGCTCCACTCCACGGCGCAGACGCCCCCCCGGTCCAGATAATCGTCCCAGCCGATGCCCCACAGGTCATCGCTGGAGCGGAGCCGGTACATATCGAAGTGGAACAGGGGGATCCGGCCGGAGAGATATTCGTTGACGATGGTATAAGTCGGACTGGTAACCTGCTCGCCGCAGCCCAACCCCCGGGCCAACCCCCGGGTGGAGGCGGGTTTCCCCCCCCCCCCCCCCCCCCCGCAAGCCAACACCCCCCCCGGGGCGA
>JAZQHH010000115.1:0-19414 GCA_045540495.1 Faecousia sp. | reverse complement strand
ATGGAATGCGTAACTTCAGTAATTTCAGAAAGCGAATTCTGTTCTGCAACAAGTAAAAATCGTGCCGGAGTTACAACTCCGACACGATCCATAAATGTTTATATTTTGTTCCCTACCCCAACTATTGACATAGAACCAAATTCGACCCATTTTCGTCGATTTTGACGAAAATGGGTCGAAGCAAACAACTAATCCGCCGTCGGAAATCAAGTTTTTGTGACATATATCCAATTTTATCAATGATTGCATCTATTTTATCCAATACCGTCAGAGAATATTTCTGCCGTATGCATCTATTACTTTGATTTCAGCGAACGCAACATCCGGCCCAGCTTACCGCGCATCCTGCGGTAGAGGGACGGCGGCTTGACGATTGGGTCTGGGGTCAACTCCAGAATAAGGGCAGACAGGTCATCGCAGTCAGCAAAGCGCGCAAAGAAAAGGGCTCTGTTCGGATGGGGGGTTACAGAGCAAATCGCCGCCGGATTATAGCCGATGGCATCCTGCGACACAAGCGCACACCGAATCTGGCTCGCAAGTGCCCCCCACACCGCTTTTCCCTTCTCAGAGTGAATCATAACCAATGAGGTCCCCTTGTCATCAAACAGCTCCGGGCACAGCTTCTGGGCCCCCCATAAATCGGCCAGCGTCAAATCAGAAACCCGCCGAGTCCCCTTGGCCACACACCGATGGCAGGACGGCCGAAGGTACAAATCCCTCAAAAAGCCCCGCATATAGGGGTCATCTCGGTGATGAACCTGATACTGCGCTCCTTCGTAGCGAAACCGGACCTCATATCCGCTCCAACTCTTCTCCTTGGACCGAAAGGTAATGGTTTCCGGCTCGCCGCCATCCTTCAACGCCCGCTCACGAACATATCTGTTCCATACAGCCGGCGAAGGAACGCCGTGACAAATCAAATCTACCGCAAGCAAGGTCGGGTAGTCCCTTCCGAGGAAGCTACGCAGCCCCATAATTTGGCATGGCGTGCCGGAAAACAGCACATAACGCCCCTGCTCCAGGAATTCCTTCGCTTGCCGATATGCATCCCCAATCACGCTTTGAAGGTATTTGGGGCCGCAAAAACGATAGACGTCGGCCTCTGTCTCCGCGGCGCAATGCTCCACAGCGTGATTCGGCCGGAACGCCGCGCCGAACACCACGCCGCCTTTTTTCAGAATCTGACGGGCGAGAAGAATAAACACGCCACCGGAAGCTGCCCGGGCCCGATCCGAATCGTCGGAATTGAGGACCGCCAACAGCTGCGGCTCCTGCTCCGGCAGCGCCGGCGGATGCAGGACCGGGCAGGCGCGCCGACACAGCCCGCAGTCCACACAGCGCCCCGCATCCACCACCGGCCGCAGAAATCCTTCCCGGTCGGCGGCCATGGATATGCATCCCTTGGGACAAATGCTGGCGCAGGCGGAACAGCCGCTGCAGGCGGATACATCACATAACGCAGGCATGATGTTTCATTACCTCTTTCTGATTTTTTTGAGGATTCTCTTCACAGGCCCAAAAAGCAGATTTTTTTCATATTTGTTCATCATGAAGAAGTAAGTCAGCAGCACATAAATAACCGCATACACCACCGCATAGCCCAGGAACATCAACCAGCTGGTAAACACCACACCATCCAGGATGAACCACCAGGCGGTGCCCATAAGAATCATCACCGGGCTCATCTTCAGGATATTCTTCCAGAACAGAGGGATGTCGATGCCAATTTTCTTATAGTAATACCAGTTGATAATCAGGATATTGCCGATGACATAGGCAATACAGGTGGCCACCGCAGCACCAACGATGCCATAGCCCTCCACCCACCAAAACGTGAGGACTACATTCACTCCAGCGATAAAACTGTAGACCGTAGAACGGAATTTGTGACGGTTGGTCGCATAAAGGATGTTCAGTCCGGTATTCTGAATCAGTGGAACAGTAACAGGAATCATGGTCAACAGCGCCACAAAATAAGCATCCTCATAGCCGGGCCCTGCCCACAGGGCAATAAACTGACGGCCAAATGCCACAAACGCAGAGAGAATGAAGGAAATGATGATAAATTGGAGTCGTCCGACCTTGATAAAAAGATCCGTAAACTCCTTTTTGGGCGTATCTTTTACAGCCATGCTGGTAACCCGGGGCAGCAGCACGCCGCTGATTGCGGTGGAAATCGATGTAATATACACATTAAAGCTGGCACCGATGTTGTAAACGGCAGTGCCCACGGTACCAATCGCCCAGCCGATAATCAGCTTATCCGTGGCCCAGTAGAGCATATCCACCACATGGCCCAAAAAAACGAAAGCAGAATATCCAAAAATCTCCCGGAGAACCCCAGGAGGTGCCTTGAGAAACCGAGGCCGAATCCCCAGCTTTTTGATGACATAAGGGATGTACACCGCATAGGTAATGATGTTGGACAGCATAGAGCAGAACGTCAAACCCACGGAGCCAAAGCCATTGTACAGCAGAATCAGATTCACGATTGGTGCCAGCATCGTGAACAGCATACTCATACATTTGGAGAATACGAACCGTTCGTGGGCAGTGACGATTGCACTAAAGGGACTCAGCGGAAGAAACAGTGCAGTGTTGAGTGTCATAATCATGACCAGCTTTTTCAGCAGCACCAGTTCCTCCCCGGTCAGCGACCGGTCATAGAAATCCAGGTTCAAAGACAGCACCGTGCCGGCAACCAGGATTGCGGCACCAATCACGCCGTAAATCTTGACGAACAGCCCGAACATCCGTTCTTCGCCCTGTTTATCATCCTGCGCGCGGTATTTGGCGATATATCGAACAATCGTCCCGCCAATACCGAAATTTAGCAAATTGATATACCCCATAAAGGAACTGGCAATTCCATACAAACCATATTCGGCCCGTCCAAGGAGACGGAGCATAATCGGCGTGTAGATGAATGGAATCAAATTGCTGATCATCAGACTCAAAAGGTTCATGAAGGCGCCGGCTTTTACTTGGTTGACTTTCATAACTTCTGGACAGCCTCCCTGGCGGCATCGATTCCCCGGATATATCCGGGCATGATATCAGTCAAATGCTTGCGAATTTCATCCTTCCGGGCATACAGCACTTTGAAAGCATTGGTCAGATCATCTTTCTCCCTCAACTGTTGCACCGGCAGGACATAGCCCTCTTCGGAGCCAAAGATATCTCTGGCGATGCCCCGGGCCTTGACGGAATAGCCTACCACCAGCGTCGGAACACAGGTGGAATAGGCCGCAATCGTCGCATGGGTCCGGGCACCGATGAAGAACTCACAGCCGGAGATGATGTCCTTGAGCTGCATACAGTTCTGGTCCTCGATCAGACAGATCCGACCGCTGCTCTTGAACTCCTCGTAAAGCTGGCCCAGAGGAATCCGATCGTCATTATGAGCCCAAACCACATGAGGAATCAGGGCGATATCCCGATCGGTGGTATCCAAAACAGCCCTGATTAGTGTACGATAGTTCTCCATGGTGATGTCGTCGCCCTGCTCCAAGCGTTGGATTAGTGGACTGACATTGATGCCGATATACGGCCGATCTCCCAACCCGGCAGGACGGATACCGGTCTGCCGTTTCAGTGTGAAGGCCGGATCCGGAGCCAAAACGGTGTTGGGATTGATGGCCTTCAACGCCTCATATGTGATGCTTTCACGGGCAGTGATCAGATCATACTGCCGCAGATCCTTGCGCATCTTGGCATCAATGACATCGGGCTCCACAGAGCAGCCCCACAGCACTGTCTTCACCCCTCTGCGATATAAAGACCGGTGATACCGCATGAACCGATCCACGCCAGAGTAGCAATAATTATCGCCACCGATGGAGAAAGCGATATCCTTTTTTTGAGCAAACTTCAGCGCTGTGGCACCAAACACATCATTGAGCGGTTCATAATCGCCCGTGAGCTTCAGCGTAAGGTATGCGAAGATAAAAGCAGGATCGGTCTTGTCCATCCTGATCTCATCCCGCTGAAGGATGTGACAAAGCTCATCGATTCCATAGTAAGAATCCTCTCCAGGCTCATGAGAAAACAGGGCGAATCGCTTGTCCGATAAATAGTCGACCGTAGATCTGACGATCGCCTCACAGCCATGATTTTTGCTCCCTGTATGACCATACAATAAGATGACGTTCTGCATACTTTGACCCACTCCACTTTACGTCCGTCGAAAGACTATACTACCGGTATTCGATACTGTCTTTTAGCCTCCCGACTCAACGATATCATATAATTTCTTAATCTCTTCCAGACCGTTACGATCTTCCTTTTCTAACTCGAGGATGAAACGTTCCTGCTTCTGTGGATGATCCAGCAACGATCTTATACTATTGAATATTGCTTCGGGTGTCATATCATCGGCTATGAGACCGTTTTTTCCATTGACGATCTGTTCACGCAAAACAGCCAATGGCGTGACCACCATGGGCTTGCAAAGGATGCGTGCTTCCTGAACGGTCAGGCACCAGCCTTCCCAAGATGACGTCTGGACGTAGATATCACAATTCTTGATGTACGGGAAAGGATTGTTTTTAGTCCCAAGAAGGATGACTCGGTCTGAAACGTTGTATCTGGCACACAGATCCTCAATCTGCTGCCGAAGTTCACCGTCTCCAACAAGGTACCAATGGATATCATAGCCTGCGTCAAGGAGCATCCTGGCGATTACCGGTATCTTCTCCGATCCCTTTTGAGGGTGTAATCTTCCCACCGTTACGATGTTCGTCCCCTTGCCTCTGGGCATATCCGAGATTGGCTCCTTGGCTCTTTCCAGTAACTCCTCAACATCGATTAGGTTGTAGAGGACACAGAACCGATCTTCCGGAAGCTCGTAGCTCTCAGAGAACTCTTTTTTCAGTGCTTGCGAAACACAGACGATCTTATCGAAATTCCTTGCGGCTTTCTTGCTTCTTTTTACAAAAACGTCCTCGACCCGGACCAGCGGACCGTGCTCCCAAACGACCTTTACTTTCGCATCGACCTGTTCTGCCGTGCTGATGACCGCCATATCCAGCCCATCGTAAGCCACTACGCAATCATACCGACCCGGGATGACAGTTTTGATCTTGACTGCCCAATGATCCTTTTCGCAGTTTTTTGCCAGCTTCATCCTGAGATAATAGTAGGATCTTTTTACCATATCCAGAATACCGCAATGCTTAATCAGTTGGCGCAGATCCCCCACCGTGTACTGGCTCAAATAATGGACCGGAACGAGGCCCTTCAGCTCTGGCTCCATCTGCCCTCCACCACCGGTCAGCAGTAGCTCGGGGGAATATTGGCTCCTATTGATGGACCGAAGCAGACAGAGCAGCTCCTTCTCGATACCACCCATATTGAATTGCGACATGACGAACAGGATCTTTTTCTTCATATCAGCCTCTCGCTCTCCTTTTGGCCGCCTTCCAGTATGATGCCAGGATCACCTTTTTTCTGGCAAGTTCATCCGGAAAAAACCAGGCACGGTGATTGGCACGGCGCAGCAGTACCTTCTGATCCGCATCCGATGTGGCTTCGGTCGTACAAATGCGGTTTGGCATGAAATAAACGACGTCTTGCATAGAATCGTAACCTTGGATATCCATCTTCCGCTGGCGGATATGGACATAGAGCAGCTCCCGGCAAACAAGCTGTCCATCCTTCCCTTTATGGCAGGCATACAGCGCTCCGTCCTGCCAGATGTAGATGGAGTTCTTGATATCCTCCTTCACCCAGTCCTCCGCCTCGTGGTCGAAGATATAGCTCCGGAACCGACTGACAAAAGGCACCAAATCCGCAAAGGCATCATGGTAGCAGAAGGTCTTAACCCCTTCCTGCTTCATGATTTTATTGATTGATGTATTGCCGGAAGGCCATTCATCAAATATCCAGTGCTTTTCCTGCGAAAAGGCATCCTTATAGCTCTGTCCCCATTTCTTATCGGGGATCTTATACATCTCATTGATCTTGGGGACGTTGCGGAACAGGGTGAAGTGTCCCAGACACAGGATCTTCTCGTAGGTATCCAGCACCTCGTCGGTGATGAAATGGCTGATCTTACCGAAATACTGATCCAGGTCGCAATGGCCCCAGAAGAGATATTCCCGCAGTTCATCAGCGAAAATCTCGCCAAAGGCTGGCCGAAAATCACATATCTTATAGGGACGTTTTAGGGCGATGGGGAAATCGAAATGACTCTGCACTCGGTCAACAAAGGCATCAAAACCGGTATAGCTCACATGAACATTTTCCGGGTAATCGTACTCCGTCCGATCATCGGTAACGATGAGCCAGTCAAAATCCGGATTACAGGCACAGGTGCGTAAATACACCGGAAAGGTGCCAGGAAGTTTCCCAAAGTACGGAATTATGAAGCACGCTTTTTTAATTTGTCCTTCCATCGTTCATTTCCTTCTCTTCTTGTCTGTCGACGAATACAGACGCGCATACAGACAGCCGGGCTTATGGATATCTGACAGTAGCAATACCCTCAGACGCAATTTCGCATTCCGGGAAATGTAGGGATTCCTCAGAATATCTTTTTTATAGCAGGATGCCAGTTCTGCAATATCCTCTAATTCCCTCCGATAGCAATCCTGACCGACCAGACGGTCCAGATTATACATCATAACGGTCCATAATTTGCTCACACAACGCAGGTAAAGTTCTAAATCTTTCTTCCCTACATACTCCACGTTTTTTGCCCAGGCATAAAGCCAGTCCATTTTCCGAACGGAATAGGGAACACTAGTGATGCTGCCGGGGCGTTTGCGATAATAATAGAGTTTATCTGCCAGGACGGATATCGTCCGACACCGACTCAAGAGTTGGAACATAATTGCTTCATCCTCATGAATCTTACCGTAGGGGAATTGGATTCCCTCATGAATCTCCCGGCGATAGAGCTTGCCCCATGCTCCCCAGTCCCTGGTAGCAAAACGACGCATCGCCTCATCCTTCCGGATGACTTCGCCTTCCCCCGAAAGTACAGCCTGCTTAATAGCTTCCCCATCCACAAAAGCCCGGGGCTGAGCAATCACAACGTCCGCACCGGTCCTTTTCGCCTCGTCAACCATAATCTGCAATGTGCGTATGTCCAGGCAGTCATCGGAATCCACAAAACACCAATACTGTCCTTTTGCCATCTCCATGCCCACATTGCGCGCATCGGATAGGCCGCCGTTTGCCTTATGGATAACCCGAATTCGGGGGTCCTGAAGTGCGTAACTGTCGCACATTTCTCCACATCTGTCTGGCGACCCATCATCTACCAAGATAATCTCCAAATTGTGATAGCTCTGACTTCGGATTGAGGATACACATTCATCCAGATATTGTTCAACCTTATAGACTGGAACAACCACGGAAACCAATGGCCATATTGTGTTCATAACCAGCCCTCCCAATGTCAAGCTCTGCGCTTCAGACGCAACATCTTCTTATAAAAACCAAACGGCAGATAAATTAAAACCTCTACACGTATCCTGTCCTGTCGAAACCGAAATGGTACACGTCGAAATAACCTTCGATGCTGGCGAAGTTGCTTAACGGATGATTTGGCAATCTCCGGAAATCGCTCATTGGAAAGCGCAATCTCAGAAAGCGCCCACAACAAGCTTCCCCTATATCGAGCTGCTGCCACCTCTTCCAGCTCCGGCCATTTTTCCTGTACTATGCGTAGGTTCGCCGCACAGTGTTCAGGCCAGTGCATTTTCTTCGGAGAAAAACTTGACGTTGTAATACTCTCCGGCCGGCAGCGATAGTGGTAGACCACCGCGTCGGTTTTTGCGACCCGGCTGCAGCGCTCCAGCAGACGCAGGACAATGGCCTCGTCCTCGTTGATCTCTCCCACGGGATAAAGGATGCCTTCGTGAACCTCCCGGCGGTAGAGCCGGGCCCAGGCGGCGCAGCCATTGCGGAACATATCCCCCATGGCCTCCTCAGTGGTCATGACCCCATAGCCATGACTTTCCCCGGTGGCCTCCGGCACATCCGCAAACCGTCTATGGTCGCCGATGACCAGCTGGGCATCCGTCCTTTGGGCAATCTCCAGCAGGGTTTCCACCGCCTTTTCCGGCAGCAGATCGTCGCTGTCCACGAATACAAAATAGTCGCCTTTCGCAATCTCCATGCCGGCGTTCCGGGCATCGGACAGACCGCCGTTTTTCTTGTGGATGACCACTACCCGGCTGTCCCGGTTGGCGTAATCGTCGCAGATCCCGCCGCAGCGATCCGGAGAACCGTCATCCACCAGGATGACCTCTATATTACGGTAAGTCTGGGCCAGGATTGAATCCACGCAGGGGCCCAAATATGCCTCTACCTTGTAAACGGGCACGATGATACTGATCAGGGGCTCCATCATCTTTCCTCCAGCAGCGCTTCCCATTGATTGAGGATCGCTTCTTCCGAAAATTTTTCCATCCCCGCCACGGAATTATCGGAGTAATTTTGCCGCAAAGCGGCGTCGTCCATCAGTTGGGCCAGTTTTTCTGCCATGGTGTCCAGGTCGAAGGGGGGCACCAGACAGCCGTTGACCCCATCGGCGATAATATCGCTGGGGCCCGTCATGATGTCGAAGGCCAGCAGGGGCAGGCCCCAGCCCTTGCCCTCCAGCAGCGTCATGGGCAGACCCTCCATGTCGGAGGTCAGCACCAGCATGGCCGCCTTTTGGTACTGGGCATCCATGTCCTTCGTCAGACCGGGCAGCAGCACCCGACCCTCCAGTCCGGCCTCCGCGATTTGCTTTTCCAGATTCGCCCGCTCCGGGCCCTCGCCGCAGATGACCCAGTTCCAATCCGGACGGCCGGGCAGCACCCTTTTGGCCAGCTCCACCACCCGGTGGTAGCCCTTATTTTGGAGCAAATGCCCCACGGACAGAATGGTTCTGGATTCTGAGTCGTATGCAAAATCGCGACTTTGCGCCGGGTTGGGGATTACCCGCACCGGAGCGCAGTTTTTGATATTATTTTCGTAATTATTTTTGTCTTTTTCCGTTAAAACTACCACATAATCGCTCTTTTTCGCCGCAAACCGACGAAAATACGGAAACAGCCGGGAGCCCCAGTTATTGCAGAAATTTCCATGCTCCCAGGTGATGACCCGCTGCTTTTTTGCGGCCAGGATGCCGTAAAAGCCCATGCCCATATCCACATTGATGATGCAATGGACACTATTTTCTTTCAAAAATCGGCGAATCCATTGAATTTGCCGGAACATTCCTAACTTTCCGAAAAAGGGCGGCACCACCTGATGGCGCACTCCCTCCGCCAGGGGATAGAACACGCTGCCCCCCGACAGCCGGAGGCTCAGCAGATGCACCTCGTGAGCGGCGCACAAAGCATTTGCCAGCCAGGCGGCCATCCGCTCGGTGCCGCCGCTGCGGGACATATCCCCCTCTAAAATACAAATTCGCATAAACATTCACCAAATGTATTTTTTCCTTTCGCAGGGGCGGGAATCATATCCCCGCCCTGTGAAGAACGCATTACAGTCCATCCAGCATCTCTTCCACCGCCCGGACGGTTTCCGTCCGGCTGAAGAAGCTGCCACGCTCTCTGGCCTTCTCTTTGTAATGGGCCAGCAGTGCCGGGTCGGAGAGCATTTTTTTCATGCCCTGATAGACCCCTTCCTCGCTGTTTTCCACCACGAGGCCATATTCATCCTGCTCTCCCAGCAGTTCCCTGGCGCCGGAGCAATCGGTGCTGACCACCGGGGTGCCCAAAATCAACGCCTCGGTCACCGCCGTGGAGAATCCCTCCCGCCGGGAGGAACAGACATACAAATCGCATCGGGACACATACTGATAAGGATTTTTCTGGAACCCCAACAGCGTAACCGAATCCTCGATTCCCAGTCGCTTCATCTGCTGTTCAATCGCTTTTTGCTCTTCACCAACACCGAGAATGTAAATGTGGTGCTTCAGCCCCTCGTCCAGCAATCGCTTATGCGCGTTCAGCAGCCGGTCGAAGCCTTTGATTGGTATCAGCTTTCCGGTGGTACAAACCGCCAGACCATCATCCGCAAAACGGGCATCCGAAACCGGCGTACAGGCCATTTCCCGAATCTGCTCTGTCTCATTGGTGTTGTACAGCACCTCTACCCGACAGGACTTTTCCATATGGGAACAAAAACATTCTTTGACCCTTTGGGATACCGCTATAACCCGGTCATATTTCTGATAGCAGCACGCCGCCTCTTTCACAGAGCGAAACCCCACAGAAAACACCTTGGGTGTTTCCATACCGGTGTGCAGCCAGGCGATTTTTTTCGTTCCCGGCGCATCACAGCCGCTGACGATGCGGTTTGTGGGCCCCTCCAGATAGGAAATTACAACATCGTAATTATCCTTTACCATTCGTCTCCATAAAAATCCAGGAGAGAACAATTGAAAGAATCGATTATTCCCCCGAAATTCCCGGCGAAAAACAGACCGGTAATGGATGTGTGGCTTCAAAGCTCCCTTGTGTACGCCCACATCAAACAGGGTCTGGAGGGTAATATCATATTTCTCCGGGTCCAGGTTGTTCACCAGATTCACCAGCACCTTCTCAGCACCGCCGTGCTTCAGGTTGGGAATCAGAAATAGCAACTTTTTCTTCATTATCGCGCCCCCGGTTGGAAGAAGGTGGCTAAATATTTCCACAGCGACATCTGGCTGTAGCCCGAATCAAAAGGCCGAATCACCGCGTTTTCGTAGATGAAATATAGCGTATAACCTGTCATGCAGGCTGGGAGCAGCCACCGGCGATCCTTGGGGTGAGCGCTGTAGATGATCCAGGGCAACACCACCACCTGGGCCGGCAGAAAGTAGTTGGCCAGTCGGGCAAAATAGTTGGCGGTTCCGAAAAGGCCCACGAACATGATCAGAGCATTGATCATGGACAGGTTGAACATCAGATGCACATCTTCTCCCGTATTGCGGAACAAATCCTGGCCGAAGAACACCGCCATAATCAAGGGCACGAAGCACACCGCCACCCGGAAAATATTTACGCCCTCACCCAGCATTTCCGCTTCCGAATACTCGGCGCCCATGGCTTCTGTAATGTCCAGCACCGTGCCAATCAGGGTTTCCAGCAGCACACCTGCCGCCATAAAAAGAAGCATATAGACCACCGTCTTGCCATGCCAGGGCTCAAACATCATAAGTGGTACGATCAGATAAATCAGCGCATAGGGATGGAACAAGCTGCCCAAAAACACCAACAGCGCAAAACGAATCCACTTGCGATCCAGCGCAAAGGGGATGGCGCACAGGCAAATAGCCGTAGCCTGGGTCTGCTTGATTGCTGCCATGGCAAAGGTATAAAAGCCGGTGGTCAGCATCAAAAACACGCCAAACACCATATTCACAGAATACCGGCGAACAAACCACACATAGGGAATTACCGTAGTAAAAGCAAAGAACATCAAATAATCCTGCCGGGTAAAGCCGATGGTTTTCAGCAAACTGACCATGAACTTAAACAGAACACCCTCGGAAAACCTGGTATTATAGTTCGCCAGATAATCCCTCAACAGAGGAGACTGGTCATACATTTGCATATAGGTAACCGTGTCATTGCCCCAGGTACGCAGGCCGCAGAAAAATCCCATCACCAGAATGATTATCCAGGTCACAGCCCGTTCCCGCCGATAAAAACCGAGGCTTCTGTTTCTCAAATCTCGCTGATCCACCAGCCAGGCCATTGGCACCAACGCCGCCATCAGGAGCCACAATCTATCCACGTTTAATAGCCTCCAAATCATTCGCTCTCATCCTCCATCAAAACCCTGTCAGCCCTTGCGCTGCAGATAGAGGTACAGCAGCCATCCACCGGGAATCGCGAAAAAGGTCAGCCATTTCCGGGGGGAGTTCTTTAGAAAATGCTTATCTTTTGCCAGAAGGCTTTCTGCTACATAGTGGATAGCAAACCGATATCGATGCCAGAGCGTCGCATTGGGATAGGTCATAATGAATTTCCGATAGAAAATATAATTATTCAAATTCTTTTTATAGAGCTTAATAATATTTTTCGTATATCCATCAGGCATATATTCCACCACGACTACCGGCTCATTCACCACCAGCATCTCGTGGGTCAAATCCACTAAAAAATACTTATAGCAGGTCGGGAACAGCTTCTCCCCCTCAAATTCTGGAGAATGGAAAGGACGTATCAGTTCCGGCCGATAAACCTGCTTCTTGTCACCCTTGACACCCATACGGTTGTACAAGTCATACACCGTTGCGCTCTTCACGTCGGGCAGGGGCGTGCCGATAATCTGGCCATCCTTCGTAATATCCAGAAAAATCATTCCGGCATATTTCTCGTCTTTATTAGCCTTCCAGTAGGTGACGATTTTCTCCACTGCATCATCTGTCATGTAGTCGTCAGAATCAATGCTCACCGCCAGCTCCGTAAAGATATTATCGTAGGCCGTATTATAGCCGGTGTGCATACCGCCATTCTTTTTGTAGATATAGCGGATAGGAATCTTGTTCTCCGCTATCCATCCATCCACAATTTCCTTCGTGTTATCTGTAGACCCATCATCCACCACCAACCACTCAAAATCCGAGCAGGTTTGGCGAAGCAAGCTCTCATAACAGGCATTCAGGCAGTAAGCCCGATTATATGTCAGGGTAAAAACCGTCAACGTTGCCATAGTAAAACCTCGTTTTATTTCTCCGTAATCAAATTCTGATAGATGATTTCGCCCACATCCGTAATTTGGACAGAGGCCGGAATCTCCAGCAAATCGCAAGGAACCTTACGGGCCTCGTTACAGATAATCTCATGCATCCGGCCAAACACCTCGCTGTATTGCAGCATGCCGCAGCCGCACATGTGATACACGGACTCCAACTTTGCCGCAAACAGCTCCACACTGGACACCGTTACAGCCTTGGAGGCCAATGCTTCCCCAGAGATTTGCCCAAAGAACACTTCCGGCTTCATGCTCCGCTCCAGCCAAACCATCCGGTAAGGCACGCCGCCTTCAGAAATCTGCTCCGCAGTGAAAAGCTTCCGGGGGGAAACCCGTATGGACTGGGGATTATGCTTGCGAAGATACGCCAATACCCGGGGGAACGGCCGCAACATACGCTTCACGCCGGGAATCATCCGGCTCATCATGTCGCTCACCTTCAAATTCTTCACGGTGTGATTTTCGCCACCACGGAACAACTCCGGGAACAAATCCTTATGATAAGGATAAATAACGAAGGGCTTCAAGAATGTCTTTACTACCCCATCTCCAAGAATCACCAAATCGTCGCCCAACAGTTTCCAGTTATGCTCCCGCACAAAACGGCATACCGTAGCCGTTTTGCCGACGCCCCCCCAGGAGGGCAGCAGCAGCACCTTCCCATCCTTCTCCAGAGCCGCGGCATGAAGCAAAGTACAGCCACAGCGCAAAAGCGAAAGCTGCATTGCAATGACCAGCCATTCGTTGCATTCCTGGCTGACCAGAAGACGAATCACACGGTCAGAAGTCATTTCAATTCTTACACCATACTGCTCATCCACATAAACGTTACTGCCAATGTAAGCGCCGTCGCCAATGAACCGCACATCTGCCATCGGCAGTTCCTTTTTGAATACAACATGAATCTTCTGCCGGCAAGCCTCATAGGTATCCTTGTCTTCCTTCGCAATGCCATGGGTAATAAACAGCGTATCCACCCAGGGATACTCGTCGCATACCCGAACGCCAACCAAATCGTAAATCGAAAAATATCTCATAGCTTTATATCCAGTCCCTTCAATGTATTGGCTACGACCTTCTTTTTGTCGAAAACTGCCTCCATGTGGGCGCGGCCGGATTGGCCCATGGCTTCCCGGGTTTCTTTGGGGAGGGTCAGGAAGGTTTTCATGGCTTTATAGAGGCTTTCTGCGTCTTGCGGTTTACATAATATTCCGGACTCCGGGGTTACCGCTTCCCGGCAGCCGGGGATGTCGGTGGTGATCAGGGGCCGGGCCATGGCGGCGCATTCCAGGTTCGTATTGGCCATGCCCTCGTGGTAGCTGGGCAGCACGAAGCAGTGGGCCTTTTTGATGAAGGGCCGCACATCCTGCTGGTAGCCGTGGTAATTCAGCCACCCCTGCCGCTGGCCTTTGACGATCTTTTCCGCAAAATCCTCCTCGTGGAGGCCCAGCACATCCAGCTCGCACCGCTCCCCCTCGGCGTGGAGCCGCTCCATCGCTTCGAACAGCTCGCCGATGCCCTTCTCCTTCATCACCCGGCCCACAAACAGAAACCGCACCGGGCCGTCGGGATAATGCTGGGGGGTGTAATGGCTCAGATCCACCCCCGCGCCGCTGAGCAGGCAGGTTTTTTCCGCCGGAATGATGCCCTCGTCCAGGAAAACCTGCCGGTTGTGGGCATTTTCAAAAAAGACCACTTTTGCCTTTTTCAACGCCCGTTTATAGAGAAAAATCACCATTTTCCGCAAAAAACCCTGCTTTTGGAAGGCCGTTCCCAGGCCGGTGATATTCACGGCATAGCTCACCCGCTTTGCCTTGCAGGCCAGACCGCCGTAGATATTGGGCTTGATGGTGTAGGTGATGACCAAATCCGGCTTTTCCTCTTTCAGCATCCTCCGGTAGCGGCGCAGCAAGCCCATGTCCTTCAGAGGATTCAGGCCCCGGCGGTCAACGGGGGTATCCAAAAAGACGCAGCCCTCCGCCTTCAGCGGCTCCACCAGAGCCCCATAGGGCAGGGAAATGGACACATCGTTTTTCGCCAGCAGCGCCTCGATCAGCGGCCGGCGGAACTGGTACAGGCCCACATCATTATTCGCTAAAATCAGGACTTTCATGGAAACCTCCTTGGAACGATTTCATCCATGCTTTGCAGGGAAGAACTTCCCGTTTAATCTGAAATCTTTTTCGCCGGAACCCCCACATAAGTGCCGGATTCCCGGATGTTTTTCACCACAACGGCCCCGGCGCCGATCATGCAGTCGGCACAGACCATCAGGTTGTTGCTGACCACCGCGCCGATGCCCACCCAGGTGTTTTCCCCGATGGTCACGGTGCCCGCCAGCTTGGCGCCCACGCTGATGTGGACGTAATTTTCGATGATATTATCATGCTCCACGATGGAGCCGGTGTTCAAAATGCAATGGTCGCCGACCCTCGCCCCGGGATTCACCACGGCATTGGCCATGACCACGGTGCCTTCGCCGATTTGAACGTTTTCCCCGATCACCGCCGCCGGATGGATGGCGGTGTACCATCGCACACCCGCCAGCAGCCCGGCGATTTTCCGCCGGACAGCGGCATTGCCGATGCCGATGACGAAATGGGCATCAGGGTAGTTTACATAATCCGCAACCTTCCCCAAGGCGGGTACATTGTCGTCCAGAAAGCCCAGTAAACAGTCCCCGGCCCGACGGACGATATCCCCAATCACCCGGGCATGGCCCCCGGCGCCGATGATGATGACCTGCTTCATACGAAACCTCCAACTGTCAAAAACCCATGACATTGCGAGCCAGTGCGCTTAAGTGGCGTGGCAATCCCCCTGGTTTTCCGATAGCCTCAGGAGATTCCCACGGTCGCTTCGTTCCCTCGGAATGACACGCTATTTTGGGGGCGGTGGCCTTCCTTAATTGACGCTCTGCTTTTCAGGGGTGCCCTTGAATTCTTCCATGGTGGCGGCGGTTTCCGAGGAGATGCCCTCCCGCTTGAAAATCTTGCCGACGGTGGTGAAAATCACCTTCAAATCCATGAAAAAGCTGATATTTTCCACATATTCCACATCCAGCCGGAACTTTTCCTCCCAGGAGATGGCGTTGCGGCCATTGACCTGGGCCCAGCCCGTCAGGCCGGGGCGGACATCGTGGCGGCGGCGCTGCTCTACATTATATAAAGGTAAATATTTCACCAGCAGCGGCCGGGGGCCCACGATGGACATCTGCCCCAGCAGGATATTCACCAGCTCCGGCAGCTCGTCCAGAGAAGTGGAGCGCAGGAGCTTGCCGTAGCGGTTCAGCCGCTGCTCGTCGGGGAGCAGGTTGCCATCCGCGTCCTTTTCGCAGGACATAGTGCGAAATTTAATCAGACGAAAAATTTTCTCATTCTTTCCGGGCCGCAGCTGGGTGAAGAAGGGATTGCCCTTCATGAACCAGGCGCCCAGGAGCATCAAAATCAGAAACACCGGGCTCAGCACCAGAAGCGCCGTCAGCGACAACAGAAAATCCAGAATTCGCTTTATGTATTTGGGGTACATGGTGAACCTCCCATCACACGACTGTCATTGCGAGGAGCGAAGCGACGTGGCAATCTCCCGGTAGAATGTCAGAAAAGTTACTATTTAGGTGGATGCCACCGGATTAATAAGCATTTTACATCCTTCCGGATTTCTGTATTCATGAGATTGTACCAGGAGATTGCCACGGCCCTTCGGGCCTCGCAATGACATCCTTATTTATGAAAGCGGATTACCACGGGCCTTGCGGCCCTCATAATGACGTATGTAATTTTCAGGCACTTTTAGAAAAACGATTTCACGATCTCGGTCACGTAATCCTGTTCCTCAGCCGTCATTTTGATATCCGAGGGCAGGCACAGGCCCCGCTTGAAAATATCCTCGTTGACGGCCTCGCCGCCGGCGGTGATGAAGTCGTGGCCGGCGAACACCGGCTGCATATGCATGGGCTTCCAGATGGGCCGGGCTTCCACGTTATGTTCAGCCAGCTTTGCCATCAGCGCCATGGGATCGCCCCGGTCCAGCAGGATGCAGGACAGCCAGAAATTGGGCTGAGTATCCGCTTCATAGGGGTTCATGGTCAGGGGCAGATCCTTGAATGCCGCCTCATACCGGCGGAAAATGGCGGTTTTTCGTTCCCGATGCTCCTCCAGGTGGAGCAGCTGCCCCCGGCCGATGCCCGCCACCACATTGCTCATGCGGTAGTTGTAGCCGATCATCTCGTGCTGATACCAGGGGGCATTCTCCCGGGCCTGGGTGGCCAGTTTGAAGGCCAGCGCCCGGTCCTCCGGCCTTTTCGTCAGGAGCATACCGCCGCCGGAGGTGGTGATGATCTTGTTGCCGTTGAAGCTGACGATGTTATAATCGCCAAAGGTGCCGCACTGGCGGCCATGGTAAGTGGTGGACAGGGCCTCCGCCGCGTCCTCAATGAGAATCGCATGATGGCGGCGGCAAATATCCAGAATTTCGTCCATTTTGGCAGGGGTGCCGTACAAATGGGCCAGCACCACCACCCGGGCTTCGGGGTACTTTTCGAAGGCCCGCTCCAGGGCGATGGGGTCCATGTTCCAGGTTTCCCGGTCGGAATCGACGAACACCTGCCGCCCGCCCTCGTAGCTGACCGGGTTGACGGTGGCGGCGAAGGTCATATCGGAGCAGAGGACGGTATCCCCCCGCTTCACCCCGGCCAGTTTTACAGCCAGGTGCAGCGCCGCGGTGCCGGAGCAAAGGGACAGGCCATGGAGCCCGCCGCCCAGGTAATCGCACAGCTCCGTCTCAAAATTGTCGCAGTTGAAGCCCAGGGGGGCAATCCAGTTTTTGTCGAAGGCCTCCTGAATGAAGGTCATTTCCTCCCCATGCATGGTGGGGACGGACAGGGGAATGCGTTTTTCCATAATCTTCGCCGCTTTCTGTGCCGATACTTCGGCAGTATATACAATATCACCTTATTCTAACATGATATGATATAAAATTCAACCCCAAAAAAATCGGTTGCGGCCAGGGAACCCCCGTAGGGGCCGATGCCCACATCGGAGCGCAGATTGTGGATAAAGCTGTTTAGAATAGGAAGCACCCCTTGCCCCCCCTCATTTATGAGGGGGGTGGCCGAGCGCAGCGAAGGTCGGGGGGAGTCCGTGACAAGGAGAAACGAGAAGCGTGCCTTCGTAGGGGCCGATGGGTAAAAAGGGCCGATGTGGGCAACGGCCCCTACAACTATTCTGTTTAGAATAGGAAGTACCCCTTGCCCCCCTCATTTATGAGGGGGGTGGCCGAGCGAAGCGAAGGTCGGGGGGAGTTCGAAATATCGTGAATTGTATACTCCCCCCGCCCCTTCGGGGCACCCCCCTCATAAATGAGGAGGGCAAGAAGTGCTATCGTAAACAATCCTTTTCCCCGTCATCCCCTTTTGGGGCGGAGGTATTTGCCCCGCAGCCTGATTGTATTGTCAACATCCACATGGAATCGTTTCAAAATGGCTCAGAAACTGTCTTTTCACCGAATTGACGAACGAATCGACTTATGTTATAATGAATCCGTATTCAATAGCGCCCCTGTTACTGACGGTTTTGAGTGGAGCACCACACGGAGCAGAGGCGTATAAAGCCGACCGTCTGGGCACACGCACCTTGACCGGTTGGCGTGTGCCTTTTTACATTTTGGAGGTTTTTACATGAAAAAAGTCGCCATCATCATGGGTTCCGATTCCGACCTGCCCGTGGTCCGCAAGGCCGCGGATACCCTGGTCAGCTTCGGCGTGCCCTATGAAATGCACATCTATTCCGCCCACCGGACTCCGGTGGAGGCCCGTGATTTCGCCCTGAATGCCCGCAGTGCAGGCTTCGGTGCCATCATCTGTGCCGCCGGTATGGCCGCCCATCTGGCCGGTGCCATCGCCGCCAACACCACCCTGCCCGTGATCGGCATCCCCATGAAGTCCACCACCTTCTCCAACGGTATTGACGCCCTCCTGTCCACGGTCCAGATGCCCTCCGGTATCCCTGTCGCCACCGTGGCGGTGGATGGCGCGGTCAATGCCGCTTTGTTGTCTATCGAGATTCTGGCCGTCACCGACGATGCCCTGGCCCAAAAGCTGGACGCCAAGCGCAAGGCCGACGCCGAAAAGGTCCTCCAGAAGGACGCCGCACTGCAATAAAAACATCTATTTATTTCAGAAAGAGGTAATTTATCATGGAAAATCTGAAGCTTCTGTACACCGGTAAGACCAAGAATGTTTACGCCCTGCCCAACGGCAACTGCCTGCTGCTGTTCAAGGATGACTGCACCGGCAAGGACGGCGTGTTCGATCCCGGCGAGAATTCCGTTGGCCTGACCATCGAGGGCGTGGGCGACGTAAACCTGCGCATGAGCATCTACTACTTCGAGAAGATCAATGCCGCCGGCATCCGCACCCACTACGTTTCCGCCGACCTGAACAACACCACCATGGAGGTTCTGCCCTGCAAGGCATTCGGCAAGGGTCTGGAAGTCATCTGCCGCCGTAAGGCTGTGGGTTCTTTCCTGCGCCGCTACAGCGACTACTGCACTCTGGGCCAGGATCTGCCCGCTTATGTGGAAACCACTTTCAAGAACGACGAAAAGGGCCATCCTCTGGTCACCAAGGACGGTCTGGTGGATCTGGGTGTCATGACGGCTGAACAGTACGACTCCCTGAAGGCTCAAACCCAGGCCATTACCAAGATCGTTGCTGACGATCTGGCAG
>JAZQHH010000114.1:0-5279 GCA_045540495.1 Faecousia sp. | reverse complement strand
ATCATCATTAAGGAAGCAATTCGCGAGGATTTCATGGCAACCGTAGGCAAGCGCCTGGAAAAGTGCCCCATGGAGATCCGTTACGCCTACCAGGAGCAGGACAAGATGCTGCCTGCCGGCATGAGTGTTCCCGCCGAGCGCGGCGCCAAGCCCTGGGGTACCAGTCACGCGGTGCTGTGCGCCAAGAACGAAATCGACGGCTCACCCTTTGCCGTGCTGAACTCCGACGATTACTATGGCAAATCTGCCTTCAAGGTTATCTACAATTTCCTGTGCAACGCCCAGGATACCGACAAGGCCGATTACTGCATGGTGGGCTACTATCTGTGCAACACCGTCACCGACAACGGCTCCGTGGCCCGCGGCATCTGCGAGACCGACGAAAACGGTAATCTGGTTTCCATCCGGGAGCGGACCCGTATTGAAAAGTACGAAGGCGGCATTCATTACACCGAAGACGGTGAAAACTGGGTGGATGTAGCACCTGAGACTCTGGTCTCCATGAATATGTGGGGCTTCACCCCCAGCTTTCTGAAGGAGGCCAAGGCCAAATTCGCTACGTTTTTGAACACCGCCGCTGTGGCCAACCCGGAAAAGGCGGAATTTTTCCTGCCCTTCGTGGTGGCGGAGCTGCTGGCGGAAGGCAAGGCCAAGGCTAAGGTGCTGACCTCCACCGACAAGTGGTACGGCGTCACCTACGCCGCCGATAAGCCCCAGGTGGTGGCCGCCCTCCGGGCCATGGCCGCGGAAGGCAAATACCCCGACGGCCTTTGGGGTTGATACATATTATAATGTAGGAATATCCATGTCATTGCGAGGGCGAAGCCCGTGGCAATCCGTTTCTCCAGTCATTGCGAGGGCGAGGCCCGTGCAATGACATACTAAAATGTAGGAGAACGGATTGCCACGGGCTTCGCCCTCGCAATGACATTCGTTTTTTGAGGTGCATGATGGAACTAAGACCCGGAAAATATCGGCATTTTAAGGGGATGGAATACGAACTTGTCGGCGTTGCCCGCCACTCGGATACATTGGAGCCGATGGTGGTCTACCGGGCCCTGTACGGCGAGGGCGGGCTCTGGGTGCGCCCTGCGTCCATGTGGAGCGAAATTGTTCAAAAAGACGGCTATTCCGGTTCAAGATTCCAATATATCGGAGAATAAAAATTATGGATTTCGTACTGATCGCAATGGTTGCGCTGCTGCTGTGGGGGATGAGCCTGCGGCGGGATGGAAGCTGCCTTTCCAAAGAGCAGACCGGGGCCGTCAACGGCTTTTTCGTGCTGGTGGTATTTTTGCGCCACGGGGCGGAAATACTCACCATCGGCCCCCTGGACCGGATTTTCGGACAGCTCAACACGGAGCTGGACCAGCTGCTGGTGGTGAGCTTCCTGTTCTACTCCGGCTACGGCATGATGCGCTCCATCGCCGCCAAGGGGGCGGGCTACGTCCGCGGCATCCCCAAAAACCGCGTCCTGCGGATTTGGCTGCATTTTGCCCTGATTGTGGGACTTTACGCCATTTTTGGCCTGATTTTGCAGAAAAATTACGGCTGGAAGCGGATTCTGATGTCCTTCACCGGCTGGGATTCCATCGGCAACAGCAACTGGTACATCTTCGCCATGCTGTATTTTTACGCCGCCACCTGGCTGGGCTTCAGCCTGCTTCCCCGGCGGCACATCCTGGCAGTGGGGGCCGTCACGGGGCTGTCGCTGCTCTACATCCTGCTGCTGCGGGATGTGAAGGGGCTGTGGTGGTACGATACGGCGCTGGTTTACCCCGCCGGTATGATTTTCGGGCTGTTTCAGGACAAAATACTGGGATTTTTGCAGAAAAAAGTTTGGCTCCCCTGGGTGGCGATGGTGGTGTGCGGTCTGGTGTTCTGGCTGTGCTTCCGGCTCCAGAACCTGCTGCTGTGCCGGGAGCTGATGGCGGTGGCCTTCGCCCTGACCATTCTTTGCCTGACCATGGTGGTGCGCATCGGGAATCCGGTGCTGGACTTTTTGGGGAAATACACCTTCGAAATCTACATTCTCCAGCGGCTGCCCATGAATGCCCTGGGGCGGTGGATTGAAAACGGCTATCTCCTGCTGGGCCTCTCCTTCGCCCTGACCATCCCCCTGGCCATGGCGGTCCACGCCCTGCTGAAAAAGCTGGATCAATGGCTGTTTTAACGGGCCGGCACATATTGTTTAGATTCGGCAGAACCCCTCGCCCCTCTCATTTATGAGGGGGGTGGCCGAGCGAAGCGAAGGTCGGGGGGAGTTCGAAATATCGTGAATGGTATACTCCCCCCGCCCCTTCGGGGCACCCCCCTCATAAATGAGGGGGGCAAGAAGTGCTGCCGCAAACAATCGGGGACCTCTATTCATACGCAGTTCATATATCTTTGGAAAAATAGAACTATCCTACCAAAAGGAGCGGAATTCATGCTCAAATTAAGCAATATTGTGAAGGATTATGACGTTGGCGCCAACACCGTCCACGCCCTGAGGGGGGTCAGCATCGCCTTCCGGCCCTCGGAATTTGTGGCGATCCTGGGCCAGTCCGGCTGCGGCAAGACCACCCTGCTGAACATCATCGGCGGTCTGGACCGGTACTCCTCCGGCGATCTGGTGATCCGGGGCAAATCCACCAAAAATTACAAGGCCCGGGACTGGGATACCTACCGGAACCACTCCGTGGGCTTCGTGTTCCAGAGCTACAACCTGATTCCCCACCAGAGCGTCCTGGCCAACGTGGAGCTGGCCCTGACTCTCTCCGGCGTGAAGAAGGCCGAGCGCCGCCGCCGGGCCATCGCCGCCCTGGAAAAAGTGGGCCTGGGAGATCAGCTCCACAAAAAGCCCAACCAGATGTCCGGCGGTCAGATGCAGCGGGTGGCCATCGCCCGGGCCCTGGTCAACGACCCGGAGATTCTGCTGGCCGACGAGCCCACCGGCGCATTGGACTCCGAAACCTCCGTGCAGGTCATGGAACTCCTCAAGGAAATCGCCCGGGACCGGCTGGTCATCATGGTCACCCACAACCCGGAGCTGGCGGAACGCTATGCCACCCGGACCGTGCGGCTGCTGGACGGCCAGATCATCGACGATTCCAACCCCTACGAAGGGGAAATCGAAGAAAAATCCGCCGCCGGCAAGGAGAAAAAGTCCTCCATGTCCGCCCTGACGGCCTTCTCCCTGTCCCTGAGCAACCTGATGACCAAAAAGGGCCGGGCCATTATGACCGCCTTCGCCGGTTCCATCGGCATCATCGGCATCGCCCTGATCCTGAGCATCTCCACCGGCGTCAACAACTATATCGACGGCGTGGAGCGGGACACCCTGTCCAGCTATCCGGTGGTGCTGGAGTCCCAGGCCATGGACATGAGCAGTATGCTCACCGCCATGGGGGAGCAGGACCGGCTCACCGACCCCAAGCCCGACCACATCTACTCCGCCAACGTCATGACCAACATGATCGACATGATGTTCTCCGGGGCCACCAACAATAATCTGGGTGCCTTCAAGGAATTCATCGAATCCGGCGACAGCGGCCTGGAGGACCTGACCAGCGAGATCCGCTACGTCTACTCCACCCCTCTGAACGTCTACAAGGCCGACATCGAAAAGGGCGTCTACCAGGTCAATCCCAGCGGCGTCTTTGCCGCCATGGGCATGGACAACAGCAACAATATGATGGCCGCCAACATGGATGTCTGGAGCCAGATTTCCGACAACCGGGAACTGCTGGACAGCCAGTACGACATTCTCAGCGGCCGGATGCCCGAGGATTGGAACGAAGTGGTGGTGATCGTGGACGAAAACAACCAGATCACCGACTACACTCTGTATTCCCTGGGGCTTTTGGACATTTCCATCCTCCAGGAGGCCCTCCAGCAGAAATTGCAGGGCCTGGAGCCGGACATCGACACCACCATCCACGAATACACCTACGACGATTTTATCGGCCTGAAGTTCAAGCTTCTGGCCAGCTCCGACTATTACCAGGAGATAAACGGCGTTTGGATGGATATGTCCGAGGACGAAATGTTCCTGACCACCCAGCTGCAAAAGGCCGAGGAGGTGGAGGTCGTGGGCATCCTGCGGCCCGATCCCAACGCCAGCACCGCCAGTTCCTTCGGCGTGGTGGGCTACACCAATGAACTGATGCTGCACATGATCGACAGAGTCAGCTCCTCCGATGTGGTGGCCGCCCAGAAGGCCAATCCCGACACCGATGTGCTGACGGGCCTGCCCTTCGCCGACCCCGATGCCGAGGTCAAGCTCTACACCATGGCGGAAATTCAGGCCATGCTGGCCGGGATGGACCAGGCCACGGCGGCTGCCATCGGCGGCTATATCCAGCAGATGCAGCAGGCCGGAATGCCGGAAGAGCAGATTGCGGCGGTGATTTCCCAGCAGTTCCTGTCCGCCAGCTCCAAATCCAGCTATGAGCAGAATCTGACCATCCTGGGCGTTTCCGATCTGAGCCGCCCTGCGGCCATCAATCTGTACCCCAAGGATTTTGAGAGCAAGGATAAGATCGCCCAGATCATCGAGGACTACAATTCCAGCCGGGACGAGGCCGACCGGATCACCTACACCGACTTTGTGGGGCTGATGATGTCCTCCGTCACCACCATCGTCAACGCCATCAGCTATATTCTCATTGCCTTTGTGGGCATTTCCCTGGTGGTGTCCAGCATTATGATCGGCATTATCACCAACATTTCCGTGCTGGAGCGGACCAAGGAGATCGGAATCCTCCGGGCCGTGGGTGCATCCAAGGGGGATGTGAGCCGGGTGTTCATGGCGGAGACCGTCATCGAGGGCCTGGCGGCAGGTCTGGTGGGCGTTGGTGTGACGCAGCTGCTGCTGATCCCCATCAACCTGATCCTGCAAAATGTGCTGGAGCTGAACGCCGCAGCGGTGCTGGTGCCGGGAGCGGCTGTGGTACTGGTGCTGATCTCCACGGTGCTGACCTTCATCGCCGGCCTGATCCCCGCCAGAAGTGCCGCCAGAAAAGACCCCGTTGTGGCACTGCGGAGCGAGTAATTCTGTATTTATATAGTAGGGGAGAGGCCAGGGCCTCTCCCCATTTTTTGTATGGAACGCTGTAAATGATTGTTTAGCGCCCATGCCTTCCCCGGGGGGGAAGGTGGCCCGGCGAAGCCGGGTCGGATGAGGAATGCGGGCGATCACCTGAGATGACGAATCCGTAAAGACTTGCTGAATCTTACCTGCTAAAAAGCCTGAACACAGTACAAAATCGAACATTTCCGCCCGCATTCCTCATCAG
>JAZQHH010000113.1:0-14958 GCA_045540495.1 Faecousia sp. | reverse complement strand
GCGGGCGATAACCTAAGATGTTGAATCCGTAAAGACTTGATGAAATCTTACCCATTATTAGGCCTGAAATCTTTACGAAATTGAACATTTCCGCCCGCATTCCTCATCAGTCACCGCCTTGCGGCGGCGACAGCTTCCCCCGGGGGGAAGCCATGGCGCCCCTTCGGGGCGCTCGGTGGCCGTAGGCCACCGCAATTCAAACGCACCGCTAAACAACCATTTACCACATTATCGACACGCTGAATCGAGTGAACGTCTTGCGTTCACTCGATTTTTTATGGGGAAAAAGATTGAAACAAATGTCTTCAACGTTCTTGTGTCAGTTCAGCACCGCGCCTGTGGCGCCGCCGGAAACCTGGGCGGCGTAGCGTTTCAGGTAGCCGGACAGCTCCTTCTTTTTGGGGACGAAATGCTTCAGCCGCTCCGCCAAAACCCCTTCCTCCACCAGCAATTCAATGGTGTTGCCGGGGATATCGATGCGGATCAGATCCCCCTCCTCCACCACGCCGATGGGACCGCCGGAGGCGGCTTCGGGGGTGACGTGGCCGATGCAGGCACCTCTCGTGGCACCGCTGAACCGGCCGTCGGTAATCAGGGCCACGCTGCTGCCCAGGCCCATGCCCATGATGGCGGAGGTGGGGTTCAGCATTTCCCGCATACCGGGGCCGCCTCTGGGGCCCTCGTAGCGGATGACCACCACATCTCCGGCCAGGATTTTTCCTGCGTTGATGGCCGCCTGGGCATCCTCTTCGCAGTCAAAGACCCGGGCGGGGCCCTGGTGGACCAGCATTTCCGGCAGCACCGCGCTGCGCTTGACCACACTGCCCTCCGGGGCCAGATTGCCCTTCAGCACTGCGATACCGCCGGTTTCGCTGTAGGGATTTTCGATGGGGCGGATGACTTCGGGGTTCAGGTTGGGGCAGTTTGCGATATTTTCACCCACAGTCCTGCCGGTGACGGTCATGCAGTCGGTGTTCAGCAGGCCCTTCCGATTCAGCTCGTTCATCACGGCGTACACGCCGCCGGCCTCTTCCAAATCCTCCATATATGTTCTGCCGGCGGGGGCCAGATGGCACAGATTCGGGGTTTTGGCGCTGATTTTGTTGGCGATATCCAGATTCAGCTCCACGCCGCATTCGTGGGCGATGGCGGGCAGATGGAGCATGGAGTTGGTGGAGCAGCCCAAGGCCATGTCCACCGTCAGGGCGTTCATCAGGGCCGCCTCGGTCATGATGTCCCGGGGGCGGATATTTTGCTTCAGCAGGGCCATCACCGCCATACCGGCCCGCTTGGCAAGCTCGATTCTTGCCGAATACACGGCAGGGATGGTGCCGTTGCCCCGCAGGCCCATGCCCAGGGCTTCCGTCAGGCAGTTCATGGAGTTGGCGGTGTACATACCGGAGCAGGAGCCGCAGGTGGGGCAGGTCTTGCACTCGTATTCTTTCAGCTTTTCGTCGGTGAGCTTGCCTGCGTTGTAGGCGCCCACCGCCTCGAACATACTGGAAAGGCTGGTCTTTTGGCCCTCCACCCGGCCTGCCAGCATGGGACCGCCGCTGACGAAGACCGTGGGCACATTCACCCTCGCCGCCGCCATCAGCAGGCCCGGCACATTTTTGTCGCAGTTGGGCACCATCACCAGACCGTCGAAGCCGTGGGCCAGAGCCATGGCTTCGGTGGAGTCGGCGATCAGGCCCCGGGTGACCAGGGAATATTTCATGCCGGTGTGGCCCATGGCGATGCCGTCGCAGACGGCGATGGCGGGGAACACGATGGGGGTGCCGCCAGCCATGGCAACGCCCAGCTTTACCGCCTCCACGATTTTGTCCAGGTTCATGTGGCCGGGGACGATCTCGTTATAGGAGCTGACGATGCCGATCAGGGGTCTTTGCTGCTCTTCTTCCGTCAGTCCCAATGCGTGAAACAAGCTGCGGTGGGGCGCATTTTGCACCCCATCCACCACATTTTCTTTCGCCATAATGTTTCCTCCCATCAGTTGTTGATGAGCTTATCCTCGTCGCTCCAGCTGTACAGCTTCCGCACGTCGGCACCCACCAGCTCGGCGGGATGTTCGGCGGCGGCTTTCCGCAGCGCGCTGAACCGGTTGCCGCCTTCGGACATTTCCTTCAGGAATTCCTGGGCGAAGCTGCCGTCCTGAATGTCGGAGAGGACCTTCTTCATGGCCTTCTTGGTCTCTTCGGTGATGATCTTGGGGCCGGTGACATAGTCGCCGTACTCGGCGGTGTTGGACACGGAGTAGCGCATTCCGGCAAAACCGGACTGGTAGATCAGGTCAACGATCAGCTTCATTTCGTGGATGCACTCGAAGTAGGCATTCCGGGGGTCGTAGCCGGCCTCCACCAGGGTTTCGTAGCCCGCCTGCATCAGGGCGGTGACGCCGCCGCAGAGGACTGCCTGCTCGCCGAAGAGATCCGTCTCGGTTTCGGTGCGGAAGTTGGTCTCCAGCACACCGGCCCGGGCGCCGCCGATGCCCAGGGCGTAGGCAAGACCCAGATCCCAGGCGTCCCCGGTGGCGTCCTGCTCCACGGCGATCAGACAGGGCACGCCCTTGCCCGCCAGGTATTCGGAGCGGACCGTGTGGCCGGGACCCTTGGGGGCGATCATGATGACATTCACATCCTTGGGGGGCTGGATGCAGCCATAGTGGATGTTGAAGCCGTGGGCGAAGGCCAGGGTCTTGCCGGCGGTCAGGTTGGGCTCGATACTCTCTTTGTAGAGGGCTGCCTGCTTCTCGTCGTTGATGAGGATCATAATGATGTCGGCGGCCTTCACGGCCTCGGCGGCGGTCATGACGGTCAGGCCCTGGCTTTCGGCCTTGGCCCAGCTTTTGGAGCCCTCGTACAGGCCAACCACAACGTTGACGCCGCTCTCCTTCAGGTTCAGGGCGTGGGCATGGCCCTGGGAGCCATAGCCGATGATGGCAACGGTCTTGCCGTTGAGCTTATTCAGGTCGCAATCCTGCTGATAAAAGATTCTGTTCATAACAATTACCTCTTTCACAAATTCAAATTTTGGCGCAGCGTGGAGCTGCCTTTTTCCAAAGACGCGGTGCCGGTGCGGCAGATTTCCAGGATGGTATAATCCCGCATCAAGGTTACAAAATCGTCCATTTTCGCGCTGTTGCCGAAGAGCCGCAGCACGAAGGAGTCCCGGGAATAGTCGATGGTTTCAGCCTTGAAGGCCTCCGCCGCGGCGTAGATATCCGCCCGGACGGCGGGGTCATTTTTCATTTTAATCATCATCAGCTCGCAGCTGACGGAGTTTTCCGCGGTCAGCTCCTTGATGGAGCAGACGTCCGGCAGCTTGTAGAGCTGGTTGATGAGCTGCTGCTTGCCGTCCTCTTCACCGTCGAAGCTGAAGGTGATGCGGGAGTATTGGCCGGATTCCGTTTCGCTGGCGGTCATGGCGCTGATGTTGAACTGGCGGCGGCGGAACATACTGGTCAGCCGGTTCAGCACGCCAAACTGATTGCGAACCAGAACCGCAACATGATATCGGTTCATTGGGGTGCCTCCAATTCTACAATGATATCGTCCATGCTGCCGCCGGGGGGGAGCATGGGCAGGACAAATTCGTCCTTGTCGATCCGGCAGTCGATGAGGTAGGGCCCTTCCTGCCGGAAGGCTTTTTCCAGGGCTGCGTCCAGTTCCTCCGGGGTGGTGACGGTTTCACCGTCGGCACCGAAGGCCCGGGCCAGGGCGGGGAAATCCGTCTGGCGGTTGAGGACGGTGTTGGAATAGTGCTTGTTGAAAAACAGGGTCTGCCACTGGCGAACCATGCCCAGCACCCCGTTGTTCAGCAGCAGGATCACCACAGGCACTTTGTAGCTGACGGCGGTGGCCAGCTCATTTAAGCACATTCCAAAGCTGCCGTCGCCGGTGACCAGGACGCTGCGCTCCTTCGTGCCGAAGGCGGCGCCGATGGCGGCACCCAGGCCGAAGCCCATGGTGCCCAGGCCGCCGCTGGAGACGAACCGCCGGGGCCTATGGAAGAACAGGTTCTGCGCCGACCACATCTGGTGCTGGCCTACGTCCGTGGCCACGGCGGTGTTTTCGCCCAGGTGCGCGTTCAGGGTCAGGATGGCGCGGCGGGGGGTCATGCCCTCCCGGTTGTCCAGATAATTGGCTTCTTCTTCCCGCAGGGCCTGGACTTTTTCCGCCCACCGGGGCTTTTTGCCCGCTTGAATCAGGGGCAGCAGCTTTTGCAGGGTCAGCTTCACGTCACCCCGGAGGCCGCAGGCGGCGCTGACCGTCTTGCAAAGCTCGGAGCCATCCACATCGATGTGGATGATTTTTGCGCCGGTGGCGAATTTGGCCCGGTTGCCGGTGACCCGGTCGTTGAACCGGACGCCCAGGGAAAGGATCAGGTCCGCATTGTGCATGGCCATGGAGGAGGCGTAGTGCCCGTGCATACCCTGCATCCCCAGGAATCGGGGATGGTCGGTGGGGATGCCGGACAGGCCCATCAGGGAGCAGCCCACAGGCGCATCGATTTTCTCGGCCAGGGCCAGCATTTCCGCCTGGGCGTTGGCGGTAATCAGACCGCCGCCGAAATAGATGTAGGGCCGCTGGGCGCTGTTGATGCGGGCCGCCGCCTCTTCAATGCGGATGTCCTTGGCGGCGTGGGGCGGCTCCTTCCGGGCGGGAGGCTGGGGCGTATAGTCGCATTTTGCGATCTGCACGTCCTTGGGGACATCGATCAGCACCGGGCCGGGTCTGCCGGACTGGGCCAGGGCAAAGGCCTCCCGGATGGTGTCCGCCAGTCGGTCAACGGAGCCGACGAAATAGTTGTGCTTGGTGATAGGCAGGGTCACGCCGGTGATGTCCAGCTCCTGGAAGCTGTCGGTGCCGATCTGGGTGGTGGGCACGTTGCCGCAGATGGCCACCATGGGGATGGAGTCCAGGTAGGCGGTGGCGATGCCGGTGACCAGGTTCGTGGCGCCGGGGCCGGAGGTGGAGATCACCACGCCCACCTTGCCGGTGGTCCGGGCGTAGCCGTCGGCGGCGTGGGCCGCGCCCTGCTCGTGGGCGGTGAGGATGTGGTTAATTTCGTTTTGGTGGGTGTAAAGGCTGTCGTAGACGTTCAGAATCTGGCCGCCGGGATAGCCGAACACGGTGTCAACCCCCTGCTCGATCAGGGTTTTCACCAGAATATCTGCGCCGGAAAGAAGCATTTTCCTCACTCCTTTGTAAGGTAATTCACGATGAGCTGGCCGCAGGCCCGGCAGCCCACCGGGGTCTGTCCGCTGCCGGCAATGTCGGCGGTGCGGTAGCCTGCGTCCAGATAGGCGGAAACGGCTTTTTCGATGGCATCGGCCTCGGCGGCCATGTCGAAGCTGTAGCGCAGCATCATGGCGGCGGAGAGGATGGTGCCGATGGGGTTTGCCATGTCCTTCCCGGCGATGTCCGGGGCGGAGCCGTGGATGGGCTCGTACAGGCCGCAGGCGGTGGCTCCAAGGCTGGAGGAGGGGATCATGCCGATGGAGCCGGTAATCATGGAGGCCTCGTCGGACAGGATGTCGCCGAACATATTCTCCGTGACGATCACATCGAATTGGGCGGGATTTTTTACGATCTGCATGGCGCAGTTATCCACCAGCATATCGGAAAGGGTCACATCCGGGTATTCCTCCGCCAGCCGGTGCATGACCTTTTTCCAAAGACGGCTGGAGTCCAAAACGTTGCTTTTTTCCACGGAACAGAGCTTTTTGCCCCGCTTTTGGGCGGTTTCGAAGCCGATTCTGCCGATCCGTTCAATTTCCGCTTCCGAGTATTGCAGCACGTCGGTGGCGGTGCCCTTTTCGGTTTTGTGTTCGCCGAAGTAGATGCCGCCGGTCAGCTCCCGGACGATGATGAAGTCGATGCCCTCCGCCACGATGGACGGCTTCAGGGGGGAGGCGTCAGCTAATTGGGGCCAGATTTTGGCGGGGCGGTTGTTGGAGTAGACCCCCATGCCGGCTCTGAGCCGCAGCAGGCCCTTCTCCGGGCGCAGATGACCGGGGACATCGTTCCATTTCGGGCCACCAACGGCACCCAGCAGAACACTGTCGGAGGCCAGGCATTTTTGCAGCTGCGCTTCCGGCAGCGGGTCGCCCCATTTGTCGATGGCGCAGCCGCCCATATCCACATCTGTATATATAAATGTATGTCCGTACAATTCGGCCACCCGGTTCAGGACATTCAGGGCCTGCTCCACAATTTCCGGCCCGATGCCGTCGCCCCGGATCACCGCGATATTTTTGTGCATCATGTTCACCTGCTTTCAAAACAAGGATTGCATCACTTCAGGGAAGCCAGCAGGCCGCCGCTTTGGATGATGTTCTGGATAAAGGCCGGGAAGGGCTGGGCCTGGTAGGTTTTGCCGGTGGTGAGATTGGTAATGACGCCGGTGTCGAAGTCCACCTTGACTTCGTCGTTTGGGCTGATTTCTTCGGCAGCCGCCTCGCATTCCAGGATGGGCAGGCCGATGTTGATGGCATTGCGGTAGAAAATTCTGGCGAAGCTCTTGGCGATGACGCAGCCGGTGCCGCAGGTCTTGATGACCAGCGGGGCGTGCTCCCGGGAGGAACCGCAGCCGAAATTCCATCCGGCCACCATCACATCCCCGGGCCGCACCTGTTTGACAAATGCGGCGTCAATGTCCTCCATGCAGTGCAGGGCCAATTCCCTGGCATCGGGGGTGTTGAGATACCGGGCGGGGATGATGACATCGGTGTCCACGTTGTCGGGATATTTGAAAACTTTACCTTGTGTATTCATCGCGATCACTCCTGGTATTCTGTAATGTAGCCGGTCAGGGCACTGGCAGCCGCGGTATGGGGAGAGGCCAGATACACTTCGCTGTCCACGTGGCCCATGCGGCCTACGAAATTGCGGTTGGTGGTGGCGATGCACCGCTCTCCGGCGGCCAGGATGCCCATGTAGCCCCCCAAACAGGGGCCGCAGGTGGGGGTGGAGACCACCGCGCCGGCATCGATGAAGGTGGTGTACCAGCCCCGCTCCACGCATTCTCTCAGAATCTGCATGGTGCCGGGGATGATGATGCAGCGGATGCCGTCGGCGATTTTGTTGCCCTTCAGAATGTTGTAAGCTGCCTCCATATCCTCCAGCCGCCCGTTGGTGCAGGAGCCGATGACCACCTGGTCCACCTTGACATGGTGTAGCGCTGAAGCGGGGTGGGTGTTCTCCGGCAGATGGGGGCAGGCCACGGTGGGGACGATGGTACTCAGGTCGATTTCGATGACCTTTTCGTATTCCGCGTCGGCATCGGCCTCAAAAACCACCGGGGGCCGTTCGCTTCTGCCGTTTAAGTAGGCCATGGTCACATCGTCCACCGGGAAAATGCCGTTTTTGGCACCGGCTTCGATGGCCATGTTGCAAATGCACAGCCGGTTGTCCATGGAAAGGCCATGGGCGCCGTCGCCGGTGAATTCCATGCTCTTGTACAGGGCCCCGTCCACGCCGATCATGCCGATGATGGTAAGGATCACATCCTTGCCGCTGCAATTGGAGGGCAGTTCGCCGGTCAGGTCAAACCGGATGGCCGGGGGGACCTTGAACCAGGCTGTGCCGGTGGCCATGCCCGCCGCCATATCCGTAGAGCCGACACCGGTGGAGAAGGCTCCCAATGCACCGTAGGTGCAGGTGTGGCTGTCGGCACCGATGATGCAGTCACCGGCGGTGACCACCCCCTGCTCCGGCAGAAGGGCGTGTTCGATGCCCATTTTGCCTACGTCGTAGAAGTGGCTGACGCAGTGGGCGCAGGCAAATTCCCGGCAGGTCTTGGATTGCTCCGCCGCCTTGATATCCTTGTTGGGCACGAAGTGATCCAGGACGATGGCCACCTTGTCCTTATCGAAAACCTTGTCGAAGCCCGCTTTCTTAAATTCATTCACCGCAACGGGGGTGGTGATGTCGTTGCCCAGGACGATGTCCAGCCTGGCGCGAATCAGCTGTCCGGCTTCGACTTTTTCCAGCCCCGCATGGGCGGCGAGGATTTTTTGGGTCATGGTCATGCCCATATCAGTTCCCTCCCTGGGTCATATTGTGGAATGCGCTGAGCAGCGCGTTGGTGTTGGCTTTCATCACGTCGGTATCGGTGCCCGCGCCCCAGAAGATGGTGCCGTCCTGCCGCTCCAGACCGATGTAGGAGGCGGCGACGCTCCGGGAGCCCTGGCCCTGCATGGAGTGCTGGGAGAATACCTGCAGGGTGTATTCCTCCCCGGTGTAGGCTTTCAGGGCGGTGTTGATGGCGCTGAGGGAGCCGTTGCCCTCGGCCTCTATTTCGGTTTCCACCCCGCCCCGCAGGAAGGTGATGTTGATCTTCATCACCCCGTCCTCCCGCATAAATTCGAAATCCGTCACATCGATCTGGCCGGGCAGGTTCAGGTAATGGGACGTAAAGATTTCCAGCACCTCGTCGGCTTTCAGCTCCTTGTGGCCGTGGTCGGAGATGTCCTTGCACAGGTAGCTGAAATGCTCCCGCATCTTCGGCGGCAGGTTGTAGCCGTAGGTCTGCTCCAGCAGGTAGCCGATGCCGCCCTTGCCGGACTGGGAGTTGACCCGGATCACGTCCGCGTCGTAGGTGCGGCCGATGTCCTTGGGGTCGATGGGGATGTAGGGCACGTTCCACTGGTGGAGCTTGTTTTTCGCCCGGTACTTCATGCCCTTGGCGATGGCATCCTGATGGGAGCCGGAGAAGGCGGCGAAAACCAGGGCGCCGGCGTAGGGGGCCCGTTCATAAACGTGCATCCGGGTACATTTTTCGTATTCCTCCACCAGACGGGGCATATTGGAAAGATCCAGCTTCGGGTCCACCCCGTGGGAGTACATATTCATGGCCAGGGTGATGATGTCCACATTGCCGGTGCGCTCGCCGTTGCCGAAAAGGGTGCCCTCCACCCGGTCGGCACCGGCCAGCAGAGCCAGCTCCGTGTCCGCAACGCCGGTGCCCCGGTCATTGTGGGGGTGCAGGGACAGGGTCACATACTCCCGGTATTTCAGATTTTCGCTCATGTACTCCACCTGGGAGGCGTAGACATGGGGCAGGCTCATCTCCACGGTCACCGGCAGGTTGATGATCACATTGTTGTCCGGCCCGGGCTCCAGCACATCCAGCACCGCGTTGCAGACCTCCAGGGCGTAGTCCGGCTCGGTGCCGGTGAAGGATTCGGGGGAGTATTCAAAGCGGAAATTGCCCTCGTATTCGGCGGCCAGCTTTTTCACCAGCCTGGCCCCGTCCACGGCGATCTGCTTGATTTCCTCTTTCGATTTTTTGAACACCTGCTCCCGCTGGGCTACGGAAACAGAATTGTAAAAATGGATAATGGCGCTGGGCGCCCCCTTGCAGGCATCGAAGGTTTTCCGGATGATATGCTCCCGGCATTGGGTCAGCACCTGCACCGTCACATCGGCGGGGATCATGTGGTTGTCGATCAGGGTCCGGAGGAATTCGTATTCCGTCTCGCTGGCGGCGGGGAAGCCGACCTCAATTTCCTTGAAGCCCACGTCCAGCAGCACCTGGTAGTATTCCAGCTTTTCCTCCAGGCTCATGGGGATCACCAGACTTTGGTTGCCGTCCCGCATATCCACGCTGCACCAGACCGGCGGGGCCTCGATGTGGTCCTTTTCCACCCATTTGTTGTATTTCTTGTCAACCGGAAAGTACCCTCCCCGGTATTTGCTTGCGTCCATCATTGCGTATGCTCCTTTTCGGCGATGACTTCGACTTCCACCAGAGCCCCCTTGGGCAGGGCTTTCACCGCCACACAGGAACGGGCGGGCTTTTCGGTGAAATATTGGGCGTAAACTTCGTTAAATTGGGAGAAATCCTCCATATTCTGCAAAAAGCAGGTGGTTTTGATGGCGGTTTTCAGGGAACCCCCTGCGGCCTCCAGCACAGCGGCGAGGTTTTTGCACACCTGATGGGACTGCTGGGTGATGGTGTCGCCCTCCAGCACCCCGGTGGCGGGGTTCAGGGGAATCTGGCCGGAGGTGAAAATCAGATTGCCTACCACCAGCGCCTGGGAGTAAGGCCCAATTGCCGCCGGTGCATTTTCGGTGTGGATTTTATTCATTATGGTTAGCTCCTTCAAATTTCGCTGTCATTGCGAGGAGCGAAGCGACGTGGCAATCCCCTGCGGCTACGCACAATGTGCAATAACCACCAAAGTGCCCAGGAAATCCGGGAGATTGCCACGCCATAAGTCCGCAGACGATACGTAGCGCAACCGCCGTAGGCGGCTCTTAGCGCGAAGCTGTGTGCGCACTGGCTCGCAATGACATGCGTTTATTTTGGTGCGGTAAAATCATTTACAGGTTAACGGAATCATCGGGAATTGTTATACCAACTTGAACCCCTCGGCCCGGAGGGACTGGGTGATCAGGTTTACATGGTCGAAATCTCTGGTTTCCATTTCAATCCGGAGGAAACAGCCGTTGACGCTTTCAGTGTTGCCCTTTTCGTAGTGGACCCCGGTGACGTTGCCGCCGCAGTCGGCGATGATGCGGGAGATCTCCTTCAGCTGGCCCGGCTTGTCGATCAGCTCGATCAGCAGGCTGGTAGACCTGCCGGAATTCAGCAGGCCCCGGTCGATGACCCGGGAGAGGCTGGTGACATCGATGTTGCCGCCGGAGACCACCGCCACCACCCGCTTGCCCTTCAGATCGAATTTTCCCGCCATTACCGCCGCCACCGCTACGGCACCGGCGCCCTCGGCGATCATTTTCTGCTTTTCGATCAGAGCCAGGATGGCGGAGGACACCTCATCGTCGCTGACCAGAGCGATCTCGTCCACGAAATCCCGGACCAGGGCGAAGGTGTTTTCCCCGGGCTGCTTCACGGCGATGCCGTCGGCGATGGTGGAAACGGCGTTCAGACATTCGATCTGGCCGTCGCTGACGGAGTTGTACATACTGGGTGCCCCCGCCGCCTGGACGCCGTAGACCTTCACCGAGGGGCGGATCTGCTTGACGGTGTAGGCGATGCCGGAGATCAGTCCGCCGCCGCCGATGGGCACCACGATGGCATCCACATTGTCCAGATCGTTCAGGATCTCCAGGGCGATGGTGCCCTGACCGGCGATGACATTCTCATCGTCGAAGGGGTGGACGAAGGTGTAGCCTTTCTGTTCCTTCAGCTCCAGGGCCTTTTGGTAGGCATCGTCGTAGCAGCCAGCCACCAGGCAGACCTCCGCGCCGTAGCCCTTGGTGGCCTCCACCTTGGAAATGGGGGCGGTGTCCGGCAGGCAGATCAGGGATTTGATGCCGTTTTTCGTGGCCGCCAGAGCCACGCCCTGGGCATGGTTTCCGGCGGAGCAGGCGATGACGCCCCTGGCCTTTTCCTCTTCGGACAGCATGGCGATCTTATAGGCGGAGCCTCTGACCTTGAAGGAGCCGGTAATCTGCAGATTTTCGGGCTTCAGGTACAGCTCGCAGTCCGGGGCGATGCCGTAGGCCCTGACCACATTGGTCTCCCGGATGATGTTTTTCAGCACGGTCTGTGCGTTAAATACCTTGTCTAGAGATAACATTGTGCAATCCGCCTTTCCAAATAAAAAAACCCGCCTCAAAGACTATGCTTTGAGACGGGTGTCAATACAAAATCAGCACTCGCGGTACCACTCAAATTGCGGATAGAAAATCCGCCACCTCTTCGAAGTCCAGCAACTTCTATGCACTAACGTAGCATACACGGGAAACGCCTACTGGGTGACTGACCTTTGGGGCTTCCGGCTCAGAAGGGATGGGAAATTCCGCGACTCCTTATCGGGCTCACACCATCCCCGACTCTCTGAAAATTCGTATGCGGATTCCGTCTTCATCGACGCCTTTTTGTTTCGAGGTCCAACAACCTCTATGCACTAACGTAGCATACACGGGAAGCGCCTACTGGGTGGCAGACCTTTGGGGCTTCCGGCTCGGAAGGCAGAGGAGCAAGATCCGGCATACCGATTCGCACCAACCATCGGTTCTCTGCAATGCCTAACGCCTTGTCCATTCTTCGTCGCAGCCTTTGTGTAACGCGTATTCAATTTGTGATTAATTTAACACCATAATCGGCGATTGTCAATCCGGCAGTTTGTTAAAAAATACAAGGAAGATTTCCGTAAAAATTCTCATACTATGCACAAACGTCCGCGCACGAAAGACAGATGCCGGATAATCTCCCCTGTCATTGCCGACATGGTCTGCCACTTGATTTCCGGGCTGCAACCATGTATAATTTTGTCAGACGAAAAAGGTTAGGAGGCTGACCATGGGGATACAAAACAAAATCGCCCAATACCGGGCCTACAAAAACGGCGTGGCCCACTGCACCTTTAACCCGGAGGGCCCCGGGGTGGTGCGGATCCATCTGATCCCGCCCAGGTTCCGGCTGCTGCGGTCCGGGCCCTACATCGTGATTTTGAATGGGTACTATCTGCTGCCCCTGGGCTATTCCTGGGCGCTGATGCTGTCGGCGTTTATGAAGGAAGTCAACCGGTTTGACGGCAAGCCCATAACGGAAGCGGACGAAAGGTCCATTGTGGAGCGGACCCTCCGCTCTGTCCGCCGGGTGTACCCCTCGGTGCCGAAACCGGACCTGGAGGCGGACTTGCAGGAGCTGCTGGCGGTGCTGTTCACCGTGGCCCGGGGAGAGGAGACCCAGGTTGATATTGAAAAGCTGTCCATCCGGGCCTACCGGGGCCATATGACCGCCCCTCACCGGATGGACCTGATGGTCAGCGCTATGACCGATGAAAAGGGCAGCTGGCAGTGCAACCAGAAGTGCGTCTTTTGCTATGCGGCAGGCCAGCAGATGGCAAAGACCCGGGAGCTGTCCACGGAGCAGTGGAAGCGGATCATCGACCGGCTGGAGGGGGCCAGGGTGCCCATGGTGACCTTTACCGGCGGCGAGCCCACCCTGCGCAAGGATTTGCCGGAACTGGTGGGCTATGCCAGGCGCATGGTGACCCGGGTGAATACCAATGGCGTGAATCTGACGCCGGAGCTGGTCAGCGCCCTGAAGGGGGCGGGGCTGGACAGCCTGCAGGTGACCCTCTACTCCCACGACGGGCAGATCCACAACGCCCTGGTGGGGGCCCAGCGCCATGCGGATACCCTTCAGGGCATCCGCAACGCGGTGGCGGCGGGGCTGGATATCAGCGTCAATACCCCTTTGTGCCGGAAAAACCGGGATTATGAGCAGACCCTGGCGCTGATCCACGCCCTGGGGGTGCGGTTCGTGACGGTCAGCGGCCTGATCTGCACCGGTATGGCGGGCATCAATCACGGGGAGTACGACCTGTCCGCCGGGGAGCTGCTGGAGATTGTCAAGGCCGCCAAGACCTTTTGCGATACCCACGGGATGGAGATGGATTTTACCTCCCCCGGCCTGATCGGGGCGGAAAAGCTGGAGGAGCTGGGCCTGAATGTGCCCATGTGCGGCGCCTGCCTGAGCAATATGGCCATCGCCCCGGATGGGACGGTGGTGCCCTGCCAGAGCTGGCTGGGGGCCGATGGGGCCCTGGGCAATATGCTGACGGAGCCCTTCAGGAAAATTTGGAAGCATCCAAAGTGCGAAAAGCTGCGAAATATGTCCGAAGAACAGGCACTGCAATGCCCCTTCCGGACGGGGAAAGGCGGTGACCGGCTGTGAAACAGGGCCGCGTGAACGCGAAATACGAGGAACAATACACCAAAGCCAACCGCACCTTCCCCACAGGGGCCACGGTTTGGCTGGTTGTGATCCTGATGGCCCAGATCGGGCTGGTCATCTTTGGATTGACCTTTCGGTCCAAGCCCCTGGACCGGATCCGTCAGTACAATGTGACGGTGGAGCCCCAGTCGGACGGCAGTCTGGACATCGAATACCGCCTGGTGTGGCAGGCGCTGGATGAATCCGAGGAGCTGACCTGGGTGGAGATCGGCATGGCCAACCCCAACTTCAGCGTCTATCCCGAATCGGTTTCCTCCAATGTGTCCAGCTTTGAACGGTATACTGACGATGACTATGTTTCCCTCCGGCTGGATTTTACCAAGGCCTATTCGGGCGGCGATGTGGTGGAATTTTCCTTCAAGGTCAACCAGAAGAATATGCTCTGCCAAAACGGCGGCGACTATTTTTATGAATTTGTGCCCTGCTGGTTCAATGCCATCCAGGTGGAGCGGTATGAATTCCGCTGGGCCGGGGACCGGGTCTGGCAGGGGAGCCTGGACTATGGCGAATATTGCAGAATGTATGTGCAGTACGGCCCCGATGATTTCGATGGCTGCCGGGTGGTTAAATACGTCCCCTTCGACGACAGCGGTGCCTATAACGAGCTGGAGGAGGACCAGGTGGCAGTCGCGGTGGTGTGCTGCATCGGCGCCGCTTTGCTGATCATCGCCGAGGTGTATATTGTGGACTGCTATGTGTCCTATGGCCGGGGCCGGGGATTCCTGACGGGCCATGGGTATCATGTCCATGCCTACGGCCGGTCGAATCCCCACTATATCCGGGCCCGGGACAAATACAATGCCACCCACAGCCGTTCCGGCGGCGGTGGCAGGGGCTGCGCCTGTGCCTGTGCCTGCGCCTGCGCCGGCGGCGGCCGGGCGGGCTGCAGCCAGAAGGATACCTACGGGAAGCGGTAACGAAATTTGTTGGCAAATACCTGAATTTGTGCTATAATCAAAATATATGAGCCCTGTGTGGGTAAAGTTGGAAATGATTGTTTAGCGAACTGGCGCGGGAGCGCCCATGCCTTCCCCCGGGGGGAAGGTGGCCGGGCGAAGCCGGGTCGGATGAGGAATGCGGGCGATAACTTAAGATGACGAATCCGTAAAGACTTGCTGAATCTTACCTGCTAAAAAGCCTGAACACAGTACAAAATCGAACATTTCCCCCCGCATTCCTCATCAGTCACCGCCTTGCGGCGGCGACAGCTTCCCCCCGGGGGAAGCCATGGCGCCCCTTCGG
>JAZQHH010000112.1:0-4064 GCA_045540495.1 Faecousia sp. | reverse complement strand
GAATCCGTAAAGACTTGCTGAAATCTTACCTGCTAAAAAGCCTGAACATGGTATAAAATCGAACATTTCCGCCCGCATTCCTCATCAGTCACCGCCTTGCGGCGGCGACAGCTTCCCCCCGGGGGAAGCCATGGCGCCCCTTCGGGGCGCGCGGGGGCCGGAGGCCGCCGCAATTCAATTACACCGCTAAACAATCATTTATCGCTTCATCGACAATCCACGCCCTTCGGGATATATTGTTTGTTCCTGCATTCATCAATTCTTTACATTTTACCCATTGACAAATATTTCTTCCTATGCTACACTAACTGTACTAACACAGTTAGTACAGTTAGAACAGGAGGTGCCACATGATACAGCTTGATTACCGGGATGCCCGGCCGATCTACAGCCAGATTCTGGACGGCTTCCGGGAGCAGATCCTGTCCGGCCTGCTGCTGCCAGGGGATCGGATGCCCAGCATCCGGGAACTGGCCACCCAGCTGACCATCAATCCCAACACCATCCAGCGGGCCTACCGGGAGCTGGAAACCGGCGGCTGGATCGCCTCTGTCCCGGGGAAGGGCAGCTTCGTCTGCATCCCGCCGGGGGTCGCCAACCAACTTCTGACCGAATTCGATGCCATCACCGCCAAGCTGCTGGCCCAGGGCTTCACCGCCCAGGAGCTGGCCAGCCGCATCACCCAAGGAGGGAACGACCATGCTTGAAATGATCAACGTCACCAAAACCTTCGGCGACTTCGCCGCCCTGAAGGATCTGACCCTGAAGGTGCCCAAGGGCTCCATCTACGGTCTCGTGGGCCCCAACGGCGCGGGCAAATCCACCGCCATCCGCCACCTCACCGGCATCTACCGCCAGGATCAGGGCGATGTGCTGATGGAGGGCCAGCCCATTTACGAAAATGTGGCCGCCAAACGCCGCATCGGCTCCATCCCCGATGAAATTTTCTTCTTCCCCTCGGCCTCCCTGGAGGATATGCGCAGCTACTACCGGGGGGTCTATCCCAGCTTCGACGACAACCTCTTCCAGCGGCTCTACGAGGTGTTCCAGCTGCCCCGGACCAGCCCCATCCGCCGGTTCAGTAAGGGTATGCAGAAGCAGGCCGCTTTCCAGCTGACCCTTTGCACCCGGCCCGATGTGCTGATCCTCGACGAGCCCGTGGACGGCCTGGACCCGGTGATGCGCCGCCAGGTCTGGAACCTGATCCTGGCCGACGTGGCCCAGCGGCAGACCACCGTGCTGATCTCCTCCCACAACCTGCGGGAGCTGGAGGATATCTGCGACCACGTGGGCATCATGGACCGGGGCCAGATGCTTCTGGAGCGCAGCCTTGCCGATATGCAGGGCCTGACCCACAAAATCCAGATGGTGGGCCCCATCCCCGAGGACCTGGAGGTGCTCCACCAGTCCAGCACCGGCCGGCTCCAAACCCTGGTGGTCCGGGGCACCGCTGAGGCGCTGCAGGACCGGCTGGCTGCCGCAAATCCCGTCTATTTCGACATTCTGCCCCTTTCCCTGGAGGAAATCTTTATCTACGAACTGGGAGGTGTGAACTATGAAGTCAAGAATATCGTTCTTTAATTCCACGGTTTTTAAGAAAAATATCATCCGTTTCTGCCCCATTTGGATCGTTTATCTGGTGATCCAGGCCATGAGCTGCTTCGGCAGCATCTCCTCGGAGCTGTTCACCGAGGGCGCGCTGGCCTATACCGTGGGCAACGCCATCGGCGGCATGAGCATCCTGAATCTGGCCTACGGCTTCATCTGCGCCATCAGCCTCTTCGGCGACCTGTTCAACCACCGGCTGTGCAACGCCCTCCACGCCCTGCCCCTGCGGCGGGAGACCTGGTTCGGCACCCATCTGCTGTCGGGCTTCCTGTTCTCCCTGGTGCCCAATCTGCTGGCCGCCGCCGTCACCGCCCCCTTCATGGGCAAGCTCTGGTACATTTCCGCCCTGTGGCTGCTGGGCATGACGGCGCAATACCTGTTCTACTTCGCCCTGGCGGTGCTGTGCATCATGCTCTGCGGCAGCAAATTCGCCGCCATGGCGGTGTACACCATTATCAATTTCTTCTCCCAGATCGTTTACTGGTTCATCACCATGTACTACGCCCCCCTGCTGCCGGGGCTGCACATCCGCTCCACCGTCTTTGACTGGTTCTGCCCCACGGTGCTGCTCACCGGCAACACCGCTTCCCTGGTGAAATTCCGGGAGGTGGAGACCACGTTGGAATCCAATTTCGGCTACAACTATACTTTCCACTATGAGTTCGACGGCCTGGGCGGCGACTGGTGGTACATCGCCATTCTGGGGGGGCTGAGCATCGTCATGCTGGGCCTGGGGCTGGTGCTGTACCGGAAGCGGAAGCTGGAATGCGCCGGTGATTTCCTGGCCTTCCGGCGGCTGATCCCCTTCTTCACCCTGATTTTCACCCTGACCATGGGTGCCCTGTTCCAAATCCTGGGCGGCCTGTTCCAGGACAGCATCGTTTACATGATCGTGGGCCTGGTGGTGGGCTGCTACGCCAGCCAGATGCTCCTGCGGCGGACGGTGAAGGTTTTCGACAAGAAGAGCCTGATCCTCTGCGGCGCCATCGTAGGCTCCCTGGCCCTGACCCTGGTGGTGACGGCCGTGGACCCCATGGGCCTGACCCGCTGGACCCCCGAGGCAGACCAGGTGGAGGCCATCGTCCTGTCCGAGGACTACGAGTACAGCTCCGAGGACGAGGAACTCTACGGCTATGTCAACGCCATGACCCTGACCGATTCTGAGCGGATCCGGGAGCTGGTGGAGATCCACGGTCTGCTCATCGAAACCGGCGAAACCGGCAGTCAGAATATCATCGAGCTGTTCAACGGCGACCTGGGTGCCGTCCACCTGACCTACCAGCTCAAAGACGGCAGGGAAGTGGAGCGGCGGTACTACTACCGGGCCTCCAGCGATGCCGGAAAACGGCTGGAAAAGTTCTACGGCGCCCCGGAATTCGTGCTGGGATACGAAAAATGGGATGAATATCTGAAGGATATCTGGTATGTGGAGGTCTGCGACCTGTACGACTGCTGGGATATGACCGACGATTGCCAGGGCCTGCTGGAGGCCATCCGGGCGGACCTGGAACTGGGCCTGGCTTCGGAATTTGAAGGCTACAACAGCGATATCAACATCAACATCAGCAGAGAATGGGGCAAATCCGCCTACCTGAACGTCACCGAACGCTGCACCAACACCATGGCCTGGCTGAAGGAAAATATGCCCCAGCTCTTCGATTCCGAAGCCCAAAATCCGCCTAAATACGATCCGCTGTAATGGTGTAATTAAATTGCGCCGGCCTTCGGCCACCGAGCGCCCCGAAGGGGCGCAATAAGGCTTCCCCCTGGGGGGAAGGCTTGGGCGCCAAACAATCATTTTACCCCTTATCATCATCCTGCCCTTCCCCTCAGGGGGAAGGGCTTTCATTTTGTCAAAACTGATGAAAATACCTTCAATTTTTGTGAATATCCCCTTGCTTTTTGTGAATAATTCCTGTATAATGGTTGCGATATCAACATCGGAGGCGGCTGAAATGGGAGAAGTGATCGCGGTTCTGTCCGGCAAGGGCGGAACGGGCAAGACTTCTGTCTGCGCCGGTATCGCCACCGCATTGGCGCTCCGGGGCGAAAAAGTCCTGTGCATCGACTGCGACGTGGGTCTGCGAAATCTGGACATCGCGCTGGGTCTGAGCCAAGTCGGCACGCTCTCTTTTCTGGATGTTTCTCAAGGCGGGTACGCTCTGGATATGGCTACGGTCCATCCGCTGTATCCTACCCTGTCTTTCCTGACTGCCCCTATGAACTGCCCCACAGAGGATATTGACCAGCTGGCCTTTGCAGATATGCTGGAGCAGGCGCGCAGAAAGTTTTCCTATGTGCTTCTGGACGCTCCTGCCGGTATCGAAGCAGGCTTTGCACTTGCTGCCCGGTTTGCCGACCGGATCGCGCTGGTCACCGGCGCAGATCCTGCCTCTATTCGGGATGCCGCCCGGGCTTCTGATGTGCTGGAGCTGATGGGCAAACGCAACGTGCGG
>JAZQHH010000111.1:0-2161 GCA_045540495.1 Faecousia sp. | reverse complement strand
CATGGCTTCCCCCGGGGGGAAGCTGTCGCCGCCGCAAGGCGGTGACTGATGAGGAATGCGGGCGGAAATGTTCGATTTTGTACCATGTTCAGGCCTTTTAGCAGGTAAGATTTCAGCAAGTCTTTTACGGATTCAACATCTTAGGTTATCGCCCGCATTCCTCATCCGACCCGGCTTCGCCGGGCCACCTTCCCCCCGGGGGAAGGCATAGGCGCTCCCGCGCCAGTTCGCTAAACAATCATTTATCTCCCAATCCCACCCCAAATATTCCTTTGGCAAAATTTCTGAAAAACCCTTCCTTCTTTCCCGAATTTGTGATATTATAGAGAAAACTATGCTTTGGAGGTACCCATATGAGAGGCATTCCTTCCCTGATTACCGACATCCGCAAGAAGGTCTTCACCGAGGTGGCCCGGATGGCCTACTCCGGCGAGGGCTATGAGCACGCCGACGATCTGCCCTACATCATCGTCCCCGGCGACCAGCCCCTGCACCGGGAATCGGTGTTTTTGGAGCGGGCCATCGCCAGCGAGCGGGTGCGGCTGGCCATGGGCCTGAACCTGCGGCCCATCCAGACCCGGCACCTGATGACCGAGGGCATGGACCACGCCGCCATCGCCGAGCAGTACTACGAGCCCCCCCTCATCAATATCATCCCCTACGCCTGCCACGCCTGCCCCACCAACCAGTACCGGGTGACGGAAAATTGCCAGAATTGCCTGGCGGCCTCTTGCCAGAAGGTCTGCCCCCGGGGGGCCATCAGCTTCGTCAACGGCAAGAGCCACATCGACCAGAATAAGTGCATCAAGTGCGGCAAATGCGCCTCCGCCTGCCCCTACAACGCCATCATCCATATGCAGCGGCCCTGCGCCTCCGCCTGCGGCATGGACGCCATCGGCTCCGACGAGCATGGCCGGGCGGTCATCGACCAGATGAAGTGCGTGTCCTGCGGCCAGTGCCTGGTCAGCTGCCCCTTCGGCGCCATCGCCGACAAGGGCCAGATCTACCAGCTGATCCAGTCCATCCTCAAGGGCGATCAGGTCATCGCCATCGTGGCCCCGGCCTTCATCGGCCAGTTCGGCAAGCATTCCACCCCCGAAAAATTCGTCACCGCCATGAAGATCCTGGGCTTCGACCGGGTTGTGGAGGTGGCGGTGGGCGCGGATATGTGCACCATCGAGGAAGCCAAGGACTTTTTGGAAAAAGTCCCGGCGGAGCAGCCCTTCATGGCCACCTCCTGCTGCCCGGCCTGGCATTCCATGGTCCACAAGCTGTTCCCGGCCCAGAGCAAGAATATTTCCATGACCCTGACCCCCATGGTTTTCACCGCCCGGCTGATGAAGAAGCAGTACCCCGGCTGCAAGGTGGTCTTTGTGGGCCCCTGCGCCGCCAAGAAGCTGGAGGCCATCCGGGCGGACATCCGCTCCGATGTGGACTTCGTGCTGACCTTTGAGGAGCTGCAGGGTATGTTCGAGGCCAAGGAAGTGGATTTCGAGACCATCGAGCCCTCCGAAATTCACAACGAGGGCACCGCCGCAGGCCGCGGTTTCGCCGTTTCCGGCGGCGTAGCCCAGGCTGTCACCAACCTGATCCACGAAACCAACCCCGAAATCGAGGTCAAAACCGCCCGGGCCGAGGGCCTGCGGGAGTGCCGCAAGCTGATGACCCTGGCAAAAGTCGGCAAATACAACGGCTATCTGCTGGAGGGCATGGCCTGCCCCGGCGGCTGCGTAGCCGGCGCCGGCACCTTGCTGCCGGTGGACCTGGCGGCGAAGGTGGTCAGCAAATACCAGGACGAAGCCGCCCAAACCAGCCCCACCGAAAGCCCCTACCGGGACGTGGGCCATAAGCTGGACTAATACTATATTATAATGTAGGGGAGGGTCTCGACCCTCCCCCAGCCTGTAAAAAGGTTCTAATGCGTGTAAATGATTGTTTAGCGCCCATGCCTTCCCCCGGGGGGAAGGTGGCCCGGCGAAGCCGGGTCGGATGAGGAATGCGGGCGATAACTTAAGATGATGAATCCGTAAAGACTTGCTGAAATCTTACCTGCTAAAAAGCCTGAACATGGTATAAAATCGAACATTTCCGCCCGCATTCCTCATCAGTCACCGCCTTGCGGCGGCGACAGCTTCCCCCCGGGGGAAGCCATGGCGCCCCT
>JAZQHH010000110.1:0-14288 GCA_045540495.1 Faecousia sp. | reverse complement strand
GCGAAGATCGCATCCTCCCGGAAGCTGGAGGTCGGCAGTTTTTCCATGGACATGGACGAGCACACCGCCTTACTGGCCGGCGAGGAGATCAGCCTGACGCACCGGGAGTTCAATATCCTCTATAAGCTCCTGTCCTATCCCAAGAAGACCTTCACCCGGCAGCAGCTGATGGATGAATTTTGGGACGCGGACACTGACACGGCTCCCCGGGCGGTGGATGTGTACATGACCAAGCTCCGCAGCAAGCTCGCCGATTGCGATGATTTCGAGATCAAGACCGTCCACGGTCTGGGTTATAAGGCGGTAATCAAATGAAAAAGTTGACTTTCCGGCAGGTTTTGCGGGGGATCAACAATTATGTGGTCTTCTTTTTGGTGGTTGCCTTTGCGGTTACCTGCTGTATGATGCTCTTCGTCCGGACCCTGGCGGCCTCCATGGGGCTGGTGTTCACAGCGGAGAATATCGCCACCGCTGCCAAGCTGACCTTCGGCAATGTAGTGCTGATTACCCTGATCTTCGGCACCATCGATTATCTGCGCCGCAGGCTGATGGTGGATCGGCCGGTCAAACGGATCACCGAGGCCACGGAAAAACTGATGCAGGGGGATTTTTCCGTGCGCATCCAGCCACTGCGTGGTGCTGCGGGGCAGGAGGGCTTCAACCAGATCATTGATGCTATCAACAAAATGGCAAAGGAACTGGCCGGAACCGAAACATTGCGGACGGATTTTATTGCCAATGTCTCCCATGAACTGAAAACGCCGCTGGCGGTGATGGGCAATTATGCCACCATGCTCCGCCGTCCGGGCCTTTCGGAGGAACAGCGGCAGGAATATGCCGGGGCCATCTCCGAGGCTGCCAAGCGGCTTGCCCGGCTGATTACCAACATTCTGAAGCTGAATAAGCTGGAAAACCAGCAAATTTTCCCCCAAACTGAAGAATTTGACCTGGGGGAGCAGCTGTGCGGCTGTTTGCTTCAATTCGAGGATGCATGGGAGCGGAAGGGGCTGGAGATTGAAACGGACATTCAGGATGATGTGCGGATTCGCTCTGATCCGGAACTGCTGAGCCTGGTTTGGAACAACCTTATTTCCAATGCCGTGAAATTTACCCCCGAAGGGGGGACCCTGGGCATCAGCCTGAAAACCGAAGGGGATCAGGTGGCGGTGTCCGTCAGTGATACCGGCTGCGGCATGAAACCGGAGGTCGGGCAGCACATTTTTGAGAAATTCTATCAGGGCGATACCTCCCACGCCACCCAGGGCAACGGTCTGGGTCTGGCACTGGTGAAACGGGTGGTGGACATTCTTAATGGCGAGATTGCCGTCCAAAGCACCTGGGGCCAGGGGAGTACCTTCACTGTGAAATTCAAGAGGAATTGATATGGACTGGAAGAAAATCGGGAAACGGATGCTGTTTCCGCCCATCTGGCTCATGGCCCTGCTGACGGCGGTAAGCGCTGCGCTGCTGGTGACGGTGTTCGTCAAGGGCTGGGAGCAGTCGCCGGTGGCCTATGCTGTGTATGTGCTGGCATTTTACACATTGACTGTGGTCAGCATTTTTTGCGCCCTGGTGCTGCCGAAACAATATCGGCAGATCAAAGAAAAAATCTACCGCAACCCCCTGGGCCGCCGGTATTTGACGGATCGGGCGTTCCGTACCAATATTTCGCTGCACCTTTCCCTGTGCATCAGCTTGCTGTACGTGGCAGTGAATTTGCTGTCCTGGTATTGGGTCCGCAGCTGGTGGTTTGTGGTGCTGGCGATTTACTATGTGATTATGGCTCTGATGCGGTTCCTGTTGGTGCGGTATTTCCGCAAAAACCGGATCGGCTCCAGCCTTTTGGCGGAATGGAAGCGAAGCCGGGTCTGCGCCGCCATTTTGCTGCTGGTGAACCTGTCCCTCAGCGGTGCGGTGCTGATGATCCTCTACCGCAACCGGGGCTATGATTATCCGGGAATGCTGATTTATGTGATGGCGTTGTACACCTTCTATTCCACCACCCATGCCATTATCCAGCTGGTGAAATACCGCAAGCTTGGCAGTCCGGTGATGTCCACAGCCAAAATCGTTTCCCTTTCCGGGGCGCTGGTCTCCATGTTGAACCTGGAGACCGCCATGTTCGCTCAGTTTGGAGCCGATATGACGCCGGAAAGTCAGCAGATCTTCATTATTTTGACCGGCGCGGGGGTCAGCATTACCGTTGTTACCCTGTCGGTCATCCTCATCACAAAAGCGACGGTTGAAATCAGGAGGCACCATGGAAAATAAAGACGGATTCCACTTTACCTACTCCGCCCAGGAGCAGAAGGAGATCGCCCATATTCGGGAAAAATACATCCCCCAGGAAGAAAATAAAATGGAGCGGCTCCGCCGGCTCCACCATTCCGCCACCCAAAAGGCCCAGGCCTGGGCGATTGCCCTGGGTACCATTGGCGCCCTGATTTTGGGCACAGGTATGAGCCTGATTATGACGGACCTGGGGGTGGTGCTGGGGCTGCTGCACCAATATGCCATGGCGATTGGGGTCGTGACAGGCCTGGCGGGAATGATTCTGGTGGCGCTGGCGTATCCGGTGTATAACCATGTGCTGAAAAAGGAACGTCAACGTATCGCCCCGGAGATCATTCGCCTGACCGATGAGCTGATGAAATAATTTGGCCGGCGGTAAGCGGATGTTTCGCACACCAAGAAAACGTTGTTAGTATGAACTGGAAATGTTTTTTTGATTTAACATTTCGGAAACATAAGTCAAACAATCCGAAAATGTCGGGGGATTATAATGGGCACATACAATGAATAAGGAGTGTGCTACATTATGAATGAACGTATTTACCTGCTGACCGGTGCCGCTGGCTTCCTTGGCTCCAACATTTGCGCCCAGCTTCTGGCCGAGGGCAAGAAGGTTCGGGCATTGGTGCTGCCCAATGACAAGTCCGTGAAATTCATCCCCAAGGACGTGGAAGTCGTCATCGGCGATCTGACCGATGCGGATTCTCTGGAGCCCTTCTTCGCCGTCCCGGCGGGGTGCAGCTCCGTTATCATCCACTGCGCTTCCATGGTCACGGTGGACCCCCAGTATTCCGATAAGCTGATGGCTGTCAACGTCACCGGTACCCGGAATATCATTACCAAGGTGCTGGCCCACCCGGAGTGTGAGAAGATGGTCTACGTCAGCTCCACCGGCGCCATCCCTGAGCAGCCCCACGGCACCAAGATCAAGGAAGTGGACAAGTTCGACCCCTGCGACCCCAAGAAGGTGGTGGGTGCCTACTCCCAGAGCAAGGCCAAGGCCACCCAGATGGTGCTGGATGCGGTGCGGGTCATGGGCCTGAAGGCCTGCGTGGTCCACCCCAGCGGCATCCTGGGCCCCAACGACCATGCCCTGGGCGAAACCAGCCGCACGGTGCTTCAGATCATCAAGGGCGAGATGCCCATGGGTATGCAGGGCTCCTTCAACCTCTGCGATGTCCGGGATCTGGCCGCCGGTACCATTGCCGCCATCGACAAGGGCCGTGTGGGCGAATGCTACATCCTGGCCAATGAGCCGGTGACCCTGAAGGAAATGTGCGAGATGCTCCAGAAGGAGTGCAGCGCCAAGAAGATCAAGATTTTCCTGCCCCTGGGCCTGGCGGACAAGATCGCCCAGACTCTGGAAAAGCAGGCGGAAAAGACGGGCAAGAAGCCCCTGATGACCACCTTCTCTGTGTATAATCTGGCCCGGAACAATGAATTTGACTATTCCAAGGCACAGCGGGAGCTGGGCTACACCACCCGGCCTTACCAGGAAACCATTCACGACGAGGTCCAGTGGTTCATCGAGGAGGGGCTCATTGCGGGCAATCCCAAGCCCACGAAGCTGACCAATGAGCAGATCCGGGAAAGCGGCTCCATGCCCCACATGATCAAGGCCATGGAGCATGATGTGTCGGATTTCGACCCCGTGGCGGCCTATAAGGCGGTTGAAGAGGGCGTGGTCGGGGCCTATAAAGCCGTGGAAAAGGGCGCGGTGGACGCATACCACAAGGTGGAGGACACCATGGTGGATAAGCTCTTCCGCAAGGAAGGCGAGACCGTGGAAGAGGCCAAGGATCGCCTGCGTAAGTAAATAAAAACGGGGCTGTTGCGAACTGCAACAGCCCCTGATATTTAGGCGGATTTTTTCTTGTAGAGAACGAATGCAATGGCACCGATGGCCAGGACCACCACGACGACCAGGATGATCCAGAGGACGGTGTTGTCAGAACCCTCGTCGTTTTGGGTGTTATTATCGGTGGTGGGAGCGGTCTCGGTGGGAGTGGAGGGGACAGTGGGGGCATCGGGGGTGTCAGGGGTGTCGATTTCGCCGTAGATCACCCAATTCTTCGTAGTGAAGTCAAACACATTCTTGCCGGTTTCCAGCTTCGGCAGAACCAGGTCGGTGGTTTTGTTGCTGTCGCTGCCGGTGCCGTCATTGAAGATGATCCAGGGGGCATCCTCGGGGACGGTGCAGGAGTAGATATTCCCCTCCACCAGGGTCATGGGGGAACCGGGCCAGGCTTCGGAAATGATTTCGGTGGGGGTGTACCAGCTGTAGAAGTTGACGTTCTTCCACTTGGCGGTGTTGATAAAGTAGACAGTGCGGTCGCCAACCTTCACATCGCCGCAGGCGCAGGTGTTGCTTTCGTCGTAGCTGTGACCGATGAGGGCGCTGCAGGCGGTGCAGAAGCCGTCGGCATCGTGGGCGGTGTGGGGGCAGGATTCAACCTCGTAAACCACGGCAATGCCGGTGCTGCCGATGGCGCCGGTGATCTTGCCGCCCGCAACGGTGAAGGTGTTACCGGTGATCTGGTCGGTGTAGGTGCCGTCCGCCATGGCGTTGGCGGTGATATTGACATCGGCAGAGCCGCCCTTGGTGTTGACCAGCACCACGCCGGTGGTGCCCCGCTCCACGTAAGCGATGCCGCTTTCGTTGTCAACATACTCGCTCTGACCGGCGAAGGCGTTGTGGAACTGGTTCACAGCGGCAACTTCGGGGTAGGCCCAGCCGGTGTCGGAGGCGGTGCCCAGATACTGGGAGGCGTTGGCGGGCCGGGCCAGGTACAGACCCATGGCATCTGCCCGGGCGGCAACCAGGGCCCAGGCCTTGTTGACATTCTCCTCGGAAACGTCGGCGGTGGTGCCGTCGGCGAAGGTATCGTGGGACTCGGCCCAAAGCACCAGCTTGCTGGCATCGCCCTTGCTGTAGCCGGCGGAGAGGGAGGAGCCCTTGCCGATGACGTTGGACAGGACGTTATTGCCCCAGGCGTTGTCGGTGACGCTCATGTACTGGGTGTAGGCGGTGATGGGCAGGCCGCCGCCGGGGGCATCCAGGACCTCGCCGTAGCAGTACAGCTCAATGCCCCGACTGGTCTGGGCGTATTCCGTGGCACCGTTAATGACGTTGGGCCAGAAATCGCTGGCGACGGAGCCGTCCTCAGGGGTTTCGATGTGCTTGGCGGCGTCAAAACGGAAGCCGTCGGCACCGGCGTCGATGCACTCCTTCAGGAAATCCAGCACCATGCCCTGCACCTTGGGGCTGGCGGTGTTCAGGTCGGGCAGACCGGCCATGCAATACTGGGTCACTTCCTTGCGGTCGTTGTAGTTATTGGTGTTCTTAGAAATGTCGTGCCAGCAACTGTCGTCGTTCTTCAGCTCGTCAACGATGTTGTCGGACAGGCCGTTGGTGCCTTCCTTGGTGTTAGCCATGTGGTTGGCCACCACGTCCACGATGACCTTGATGCCGTATTCGTGGGCGGCGTTGCACATACTGATGAAATCGTCCTTGGTGCCCAAAGCGTTGGACTTGGAATTATCGATTTGGAAGCTGGAGGGCTGGTAGAATACCCACCAGTTGCCGTTGAAGGGGGTGTTGGCGGTGGATTCCTTCAGACCCTGAATGGGAGAGGTCTGGATGGAAGTGTAGCCCAGGGCGGCGATGGTCGCCATGTTTTCCTCAATGCTCTTGAAGGACCAGTTCCAGCAGTGGAGGGTCACACCATCCTGGACAGACAGCGCGGCATCGTCCACCGGGTCAGCGCTGACGGGTGCGGGAACCAGCACCAGAGCCAGAACCATGACCAGCGCCATAGCCCAGCTGAGGGATTTGAATAAGCGGGTTTTCATAAAAATGCCTCCTGTTTTTTTGAATTACCGTATAATTATACCAAAACCGGCACCGGTTGTCTAGTGCGAGATTGGGCATTTTGTGGTTGATATTTGGCGGTTGCTGTGATAAAATGGGGAATCATGCAATGCGAAAGCGGATAGGAGCCTATAATGAATAAAAAATCAGTGTTTGCCCTGCTGCTGGCAGCGGTTCTGGGCCTGTCGGCCTGCCAGACCGGTCAGGGACCTGAATCGGTTCCCAGCCAGCCTCCTCAAACGGAGCCCACTTATATTACGGTGACGGTACCCCAGCAGACCACTGAACCTTCCGAATCGGAACCGGAGACCACCGAGCCGACTACGGAGCCCACGACGGAACCGACCACGGAGCCGACTACCGAGCCTACCACAGAACCGACTACTGAACCTACTACCGAGCCCACGGTTCCGGAGCCGGAGGTGGTGCAGCTCACCCTGTCCTTCACCGGTGACTGCACCTTCGGCCAGAACCAGAAGCACAGCTACTGGAACTCTTTTTCGGAAATGTACGATAAAAAGGGCCCGGATTATTTCCTCCAGGGTGTGCGGGATGTTTTTGAGAAGGATGATATCACCATCATCAATCTGGAGGGCTCTCTGACCACCTCCGAGGACCGGCAGGACAAGAAATGGAACCACAAGGGCGACCCGGAATATGTGCAGATCATGACCGGTTCCTCTGTGGAAGTGGCCACCATGGGCAACAACCACCGGCTGGATTACGGCCAGTCCGGCTGCGATGAGACCATGGAAGTGCTGGAAAAGGCGGGCATTACCTATTGTTTTGATGATATTTACGCCATTTACGAGGTCAAGGGCGTGAAGGTGGGCATTGTTTCCGTCACCGGCTGGGTGGGGGACACCTGGCTGAAGGAGGGCTACCGGTACCTGCGGGAGCAGGGCTGCGCCATCGTGGTGGCCTGCATCCACTGGGGCACCAACTATGTGGTGGAGGTGGACGACAACCAGAATTATCTGGGACGCCGGGCCATCGACATCGGTTACGACCTGGTGGTGGGTAACCACCCCCACATTTTGCAGGGAATGCAGATGTACAAGGGCAAAATCATTTGTTACAGCCTGGGCAATTTCTGCTACGGCGGCAACAAAAATCCCGATGATAAGGACAGCGGCATCTTCCAACAGACATTTACCCTGGTGGACGGCGTGCTGCAAAGCGATACCGATGCCCGGTTCATCCCCTGCAAGCTCTCCAGCACCAACGAGCGCAACGATTACCAGCCCACCCTGGTACACGGCGAGGAATTTGACCGGATTATCGACAAGATGAATGGCTACAATGCCGTATTTGGCTTCGCCCTGGATGAAGAGGGCCGGGTCATTCCAGAGGAATAACACAACCGGGCCGCTGCATTTTGCAGCGGCCCGGATTGGTTTATTTTCGATTTTCATACAGCGCAAATCCCTTTTGCACCAGCCAGTTGCCCAGGAATCCGAAGCCGATGCCCAGAATCACAGAGGCGATCACGTCGGTGGGGTAGTGGACGTACAGGTACAGCCGGGAGAAGGCGATTAGACAGGCCAGGATCATAGCCGGGATGCCGGCCTTTTTGCTGTGGATCAGCAGCACCGTGGCCGCCTCGAAGGAGGCGATGGTGTGGCCCGAGGGGAAGGAGAAGTCGTGCTGGGCCTCGATCAGCAGCTTAATCGTCACGCCGAAATGCTGCAGCTGATAATCGTAGGGCCGGATGCGGGCAGTCAGGGGCTTCAGGGTCAAATTACACACCAATAGCCCCATGATCAGCGCCGCCGCCATGCCAAGTCCCACTTTGCGGGTCTTGGGGAAGAACAGCAGCACCACCGCAATGGCGATCCAGAAGATGCCCGCATCCCCCAGCAGGGTGATTATGGGCATCAGCCAGTCAAGAAACGGGCACCAAAGGTTCGCCGCGATCCAATCCAGAATGGGCAAATCGAAATGCTCTGCCAGATATCCGAACATATCAGCCCTCCTCTGCCTGGAACAGGGCGTAGAGCGTCATGGGTTCCAGGGTATAGTCCGTGGGCAGGGAAACGGTGCCATCCTCGCCGGGTGTGAATTTCAGGTCGTAGGTCTTATCGCCGTTTTCCGCTTCGGTCATGGTGAACCAACCCAGGAAAATCTGGCCATCCGCACCGGTGACGGCGGGGGTGGTGAGCCTGTTGGCGGAGGCGTCCACCATTTCGCTCAGAATCACGGCATCATTCTGCATAAAGGTCAGCCGTACCAGGGTGGTCTGGGCCTGGACATCCACGTTGGTCATTTGGATAACCTTCCAGCCGCCGGCCTGCTTTTCCATGAAGAAGGTGGTATCCAGCTCGTAATTTTTAACAGTGCCGTCCTTCCGGTTGACGTTCAGGGTCAGGCTGACCCGGGCGGAGAACAGCGTATCGCTGTAGCGATAGTAGCCGGAAACGGTCTGCTCCTGGGAAAATTCGTAGCTGGCGTAGCTCTGCATCCAGGTATCGTTGCCGGTGATGGTGGCGAAGATTTCCCTGCTGGGGTCGAACCACTGCTTCAGTGCATTTTTGTCCGCCGCTTCGATCATGTATTCGCAGTAGGTTGTGGCGGCACTGAGAACGGCGGTTTTTTCTTCGTCGCCGATGGACTCAGGGGTCAGATCCTGGGCATAGGTGCAGGTGGCCTCGTCGTAGACCAGGGGGATGGCAGCCCCTCCGGCGGCATCGGTGACGGTGACGGTGGGAGGCTCGGTGAGACCGTCGATGTACAGCTCCGCCAGCCGGTAGCCGTGGATGCCTGCGGGCAAATAGCTCTCGGCAGTGGTGGTGACGGTGCGGATCAGATGGCTGTCATCCAGCGTGATGCCGTTGACGGTTACAATATTGGCCGGGTCGGTAACGACGGTGCAGTGGTAGTAGACGGGCTTCGGCGGAGGCTCCACCGGAGGCTTCTGCGGGGGATTTTCGAACCAGACTGACAGGGTGATGTCCGCAAGCTGCCAGTCGGCGATGAGTTCGTCGGGATGCGCCTGATTTTTCAGGGTGAAGGTGGCGAAATTATAGTAGCTTCCATCGGGGAAAACCGCCCGGATCACATATTTCTCGCCGCCGGTAAGTCCTGCGGAGGTCTTATACTTGATGATGCTGGCACCGTCAACGGTTTGCTCCATGTAGGCGGCATAACCGGCGGCATCCAGAAATTCGTAGCCCTTGATGGGGCCGTTGGCGTAAAGCTGCTCCCAATCCGGGTTGGCAAAGTACTCCGCGAAGATCTGCTCGGATTTATGGCCGGGCTGGGATGCCTCGAAATTGGTCAGCCATTTGCGCAGCGCAATGGTGGCCACTGTCATGCCCACGAAAAAAGCAATAATCAGGATCAGATAGATGCTGTAGTAAACCACCGCACCGGTGGTGAGGCCCCGGCGCCTTGTCCGCACAGGGCGGGACGGGAGCGGGGGCGTGGTGTCCTCCTCCAGAATGCGGCGCATCTCGTCGTCGATTTCAGGCAGAAGAGAATTTTTATTTTCCGGACTCATACTCAACCCTCCTCACTGGGCCGCACCATGAAGAAGGTGGGCATCCGCCGGGGTTTGGCCTGCAGCAGAGAATAGTTGTTGATCATCACAACGTCCCCGTTGACTCCGTAGCGGGGCTGCTCAGAGTCGGTGTAACGGCCGAACTGGTCCCGGTACAGCATGACGGTGGAGGAACCGCCGTCCAGATTGCAGGCATTCACCGCTCCGTATTCCACCATAATGTCGATCAGGTCGGCGTAGGTGCCGCCCAGGGAGCTGGTCTGGCGGCCGTCGATGCACACGAACAGCACCGCGCCGTCGGCCCGCTGACCGATGGCGGTTCGGGGATTGTAGCCGGAGTTGGCATTGTACTCGATCTCGTTAATCTCGCCGTTGGCGATGAGCACGGGGCCGAAGCAGCAGCCGTCCCGAATGCCCAGCTCCTGGGCCCGGTAGGCGGTCATGGTGTCCGCCACCACCAGCACATTGTCCTGGTTGAACCCGGCGAAGCCTGTTTCAGGGGCGGCGCCGGAATTCCAGACCACCTTGCCTCCGGCCACCACCAGACCCTCGGGCACAGAGCCGACGGATTTATCGGAGGTGCCGTTGTCGAAGAAGGCACCGGCGTTGATGGCGGCGATGGCTCCCTGGTTCTCGATTTCGTCGGTGATCCGGCTGCCGGGGATATCCTTGGAAAATTCTTCGGTGGAGGTGGCCATATAGACCTTGGAGGGGTCCCGGATGATCATCACATAGGCGTTGTAGGTGTCGCCGCTGATCTGCTCGATGCGGATGCCATCGGGGTAATTTTTCCATTCGTCGTTGTCCGGGCTCAGCAGGCTGTCCATGTTGATCTGGATCTTGCCGGGGTCGGAGGTGATCTCCTCGTCCTTGCTGGGGCCGGCGGTGCCTTGCTGGAGCTCCACCAGCTCCTCGGGCAGGGCGTAGAGGATGGCATCAGCCTTCTCTTTGCCCAGGAACAGGGCAGGCACCCATTTGGTGGCGCTGGCTTCGTGCAGGGAGTTGGTCAGCACCTTGCAGGCCGCCTCGGAGGGGCCATTGAAGAACAGGTTCAGCACCATAGCCAGCCCCAGCACCAACAGCAGCACAATGGTGAAAAACATCAGCGCCGTCCGTCCGATAATGGTCCAAACCAATCGTTTTGTTCTCTTTTTCATACTTTTTCCTCTTTTCGGGGATGTTTTGCGAAGACCCAGCGCTGCTGGATCATAAAGCTGGCGATATACAGCCCGGTCATCACCAGGGCGTAGATCAATGTGCGCCAGAAGACGCGGTGGGCCGGGATTCGCAGCAGCCAGTAGACCCCATCCGTCAGCCCAAGCTGGGCCAGCAGCACGGGGACTGCCAGGGCGTAGTAGCGCAGCAGAGCGGTACCGGTCGGCACATGGCTGCGGAACACCAGTTTCTTATTCATAAAGAAGTTGAACAGGGAAGATATGGCCCGGGCTCCCACAAAGGGCACCGTCAGCACCGCCCAGGAAGGGGCTGCGCGCAGAAGCCAGGCCAGCAGGCTGTAGGCACCGATATCCAGCGCCGCACTGAGGAGGCTGGAGAGGGTATAGCGGAAAAAGTGAGCCAAAATCAGCTTGTAAATCCGCCAGGAATCCCGCACCGCCCGGAAATGGGAACTGGCATTTTCCTCGATATAGACGGTGCGAATTTTCACTTCGCCATAGGGGATGCCCTGTTCCTTCAGCGCCAGCAGCATATTGGTCTCGTATTCAAATCGATCGCCCTTTACCTGGCAGAAGGCCCGTACCGCCTCGGTGGGGATGGCCCGGAGGCCGGTCTGAGTGTCGGAGATGGTCATGCCGCACAGGATTTTGAATACGCCACAGGTGATCTTGTTGCCCATCCGACTCCGGGGCGGCACCTGGGGGAGGGTAAAATCCCGGCAGCCCAGGATCACTTTGCCGGATTCCAGCATTTTTGCGGCGCAAGCAGCGGTATCTTCGGGGTGATGCTGGCCGTCCCCGTCCACGGTGACAACACCGGCGGCATGGGGCCGATGGGCCAGGAACCACCGGAAGGCGGTCTTCAGGGCTGCCCCCTTGCCTCTGTTCACCTCGTGGTGCAGCAAATGCACCTGGGGATGCTGGGCGGCGGCCTCGAAATAGCGAAGATTCTCCGGCTTGCTGCCGTCGTTGACTAAAATGATGTCCGCGAACCCCTGCTCCAGCAGTCCATCAATGGTGCCAAGGAGCTTTTCATCCGGGTCCAGAGAGGGCAATACGATGGATACACGTTCCATTTCCATTCGCCTCACTAAATTTGGTCATAATATTAAATTATAGCACACTTGATTGGATTTTGAAAGACCTTTTGAAGAATTTATACTTCATTCACAGATGTAACTTTTGTAAGGATTGGAAAGGGCACGGGTTGAAAATAGAGATCGAAGGTGGTAAAATACGATCAGACCCACCAATCACGCCGGTTTGGCGGTAAATGATTGTTTTGCGGTGTAAGATAACACTGTCATTGCGAGGCCCGAAGGGCCGTGGCAATCCCCTACGGCTACGCACGATGCGCAATAATCATCAAAGTGCCCGGAAAATCCAGGAGATTGCCACGCCAGTGTGCGCACTGGCTCGCAATGACATGCGTTTTTGTTACTACGCTAAACAATCATTTCCCACACGATCTGACACATAGGAGGAATTAAATATGAAAAAATTACTCGCGCTGTTGACTGTTCTTACCATGCTGGCTTGTCTGTCCACCGGGGCTTTTGCGGCGGAGGAGGGGAACATCGTGCTGATTTACACCAACGATGTCCACTGCGGCGTGGATGCCGGCAGCCCGGAGGGCACCATGGGCTATGCCAACCTGGCTGCGCTGAAAGGGGAGCTGGAGGCGGAAAACCCCTATGTGACCCTGATTGATGCCGGCGATGCCATCCAGGGCGAGGCCATCGGCACCCTGTCCGATGGCGGCTATCTCGTGGACATTATGAATCATCTGGGGTATGATTTCTGCACCTTCGGCAACCATGAATTTGACTACGGCATGGATGTGGCCCTGTCCCTGGATGAGCGGCTGGATGCAAAGCTGCTATCCTGCAATTTTATCGACCTGACCACCGGGGAACGGGTGGCGGATGACTATGCCATCGAAACTTATGGCACCCTGAAAATCGGATATGTCGGCATTTCCACCCCGGAAACCTTCACAAAATCCACTCCAACTTTCTTCCAGAATGAGGAAGGGGAATTTGTCTACAGCTTCTGCGAGGGCGGCGACGGACAGCAGCTGTACGATAGCGTTCAGCGCTCCATCGATGCCGCCAAAGCCGATGGGGCGGATTTGGTCATCGCCATCGGCCATCTGGGCACCGACCCTGCATCGGCACCTTGGCGGTCTTATGACGTCATCGCCAACACTACCGGCCTGGATGCCTTCATCGACGGCCATTCCCACAGTACCATCCAGGGGGAATTGGTGGAAAACAAGGCTGGGGAGCAGGTCGTCCTGACCTCCACCGGCACCAAACTGGCGAACATCGGCGTCATGACCATTACCCCCGATGGGGAAATTTCGACGGAGCTGATTTCCGGTTACACCGGGGTGGATGCGGAGGCGGATGCCTTCGTCAAGGGCATCCAGTCGGAATTTGAGGAAAAACTCAATGAGGTTGTGGGCCGCACGGAAGTGGAGCTGGTAATCAACGACCCCACCACCGGGGAGCGGATCATCCGCAACCGGGAAACCAATCTGGGCGACTTCTGCGCCGATGCCTACCGGGTCACCCTGGGGGCGGATATCGGCATGATCAATGGCGGCGGCATCCGGGCCGCTGTGGAGCCTGGGGACATTACATACGGCGACCTGATTGCCGTGCATCCCTTTGGCAACACCATTTGTGTGGTGGAAGCCAGCGGTCAGGAGATTCTGGACACCCTGGAGGTTGCGGCCCAGGCCGCGCCGGAGGAATTCGGCAGCTTCCTCCATGTGTCGGGGCTGCAATACACCATCGATCTGACGGTGCCCACCAGCGTTGTTATGGATGACTATGGGATGCTGGCCTCCATCGGCGAAAGCCGCCGGGTGAAGGACGTTCAGATTCTCCAGGATGACGGCTCTTACGCCCCCATCGACCCCAACGCCACCTACACCCTGGCCTCCCACAACTATATGATCAAAGAGGGCGGCAGCGGCGTAGACTTCTTCATGGATAACAAGTTGCTGATGGATGAGGTGATGATTGACAACCAAATCCTGATTGCCTACATCACCGACCACCTGGGCGGCGTCATCGGGGAGGACTACGCCAACCCCTACGGCCAGGGCCGCATCCTGCTGGCGGATGAAATTCCGGAAACCGGCGATGTCACCCTGATCGGGCTGCCAATCCTCCTGCTGGCCATGCTGTGCCTTCTGGCCCTCCGCAGAAAAGTGAACTGAATCAATAAACGAGCTGCCACAAGGCAGCTCGTTTCAGTCTGTCGAAAAGCTGTTGCACATATAAATGATTGTTTAGCGGCCTAAAACGACGCGCCAATCACAACAACCGTGTCATTGCGAGGCCGCAGGCCGTGGCAATCTCCTGGTACAACTTTGGTCCTAATTCGCACCAAAATCTATGGATAATCCCATTCTACATTGTACGTTCATCGAACTTTTTCC
>JAZQHH010000109.1:0-5123 GCA_045540495.1 Faecousia sp. | reverse complement strand
AATGTGCAGCATATTGCCATCGGCAACGGTACCGCCTCCCGGGAAACGGAGGCCATGACAGTCGAGCTGCTGAAAGCCTTCCCTCATGCCAGCTATATGATCGTCAACGAAGCAGGCGCTTCCGTGTACTCCGCCTCCCCTCTGGCTGCCGAAGAGTTCCCGGAATACGATGTGAATCTGCGTTCTGCAGTATCCATCGCCAGACGGCTCCAGGATCCCCTGGCAGAGCTGGTAAAAATCGATCCCAAAGCCATCGGTGTCGGCCAGTACCAGCACGACTGCCCTCAGAAGGAGCTGGATGCTGCCCTTGGAGGCGTGGTGGAGGACTGTGTCAACGCCGTCGGCGTGGATGCCAACACAGCCTCCCGCAGCCTTCTGCAGCAGGTTTCCGGCCTGAATGCCACCACCGCCAAAAATATCGTGGCCTACCGGGAGGAAAACGGCGCCTTCACCAGCCGCAGCCAGCTGAAAAAGGTGCCGAAGCTGGGCCCCAAGGCCTTCCAGCAGTGCGCCGGCTTCCTGCGGGTCCCCGAGAGCAAGGAGCTGCTGGACAACACCGGCATCCACCCGGAATCCTACGATGCCGCCAAGGCCCTGATTGCCCTGTTCGGGCTGAAAAAGGGTGACGATTTGAAGGATTTACCCGCAAAATTAGCCGAATACGGAACTTCCAGAGCCGCTGCCGAATGTGCCGTGGGCGAGCCCACCCTCATCGATATCGCAAAAGAGCTGGCAAAACCCGGCCGGGACCCCCGGGACGAGCTGCCCGCCCCGATCCTGCGCAAGGATGTGCTGGAGATGAAGGACCTGAAGCCCGGCATGGTGCTCACCGGCACGGTGCGAAATGTCATCGATTTCGGCGTGTTTGTGGACATCGGTGTCCATCAGGACGGCCTGGTCCACATCTCCCAGGTGACGAACCGCCGCCTGAAGCACCCCAGCGAGGCAGTCAAGGTGGGCGACATCGTAAAAGTCATCGTCCTGGAGGTGGACGAAGGCCGCCACCGCATCAGCCTGTCCATGAAGCAGGTGCCGAAGGAGCAGTAATATACTATGGGGACCTCTAAAAACTGATTTTCGAGCGGGCGGTGGATATTTTGCCGCTTCGCCGAAAAGGAGTTTTTAGAGGTCCCCTATATATAATGTGTCAATGCGAGACCGATACGGCCTGGCATTGACATTTTTTGCACTGGCGCGGCAGCGCCTGGCTTCCCCCTGGGGGGAAGGCTAATGACATTTTTCATTTCTCCGTCAATATGCCCATATCCTCCCGGGCGGGGATGAAAAAAATTCTAAAAAATTACCACAAATACCTAGCATATCCAAAAACAATGTGCTATAATAGAATCCCTATCAAATAAAAATGGAGGAAATCAACATGAAGAAGCTTCTCGCAATCTTCTGCGCCCTTGCGATGCTGTGCGCCCTGTGCGTGCCCGCTTTCGCTGTGGAGGGTGTAGACACTCTGAACATCGTTGGTTCCGGTCTGCCCGGCATCAACGAGTGGGACACCGCCGATGCCGCCGGTGAGATGGATCAGACCGAAGACGGTATTTTCGTCAAGGAACTGGCTCTGACCGCTGGCTCCGTCATCAAGTTTAAGTTCGCTGTCAACAAGACCTGGGACGTCAACTACGGCGGCGCTACCGTCGTGGCCAACGAGGCTGTTGCCCTGACTGCCAACGGCGGCGATATCTCCCTGGCCGTGGACAAGGACACCACCCTGAAATTCACCGTGGACCTCAACGCCACCACCCTGCTGGTGGAGGGCGAGGGCATCGCCGAAGTCCCCGAGACTCCTGTTGAGCCCGCCGGCGCTCTGGACAAGCTGTCCATGATGGGCGAAGGCCTGCCCACCCTGAACTGGGATCCCGGCAACCCCGCCAACGAGATGAAGAAGGACGGCAACGTCTTCACCAAGGAGCTGGGCGTCACCGCCGGCACCGCCATTAAGTTCAAGTTCGCCGGCAACGGCGCCTGGGACTCCGGCTACAACTTCGGTTCCGGCGTTGTTGAGGTCGGCAAGGCTGTTGAGATGGCCAACGGCAACGACAGCACCGATATGACCTACACCGCCACCGAGAACTGCACCCTGAAGTTCACCGTGGACGTCTCCGCTGTTGCTGATGGCGGCGCCGCCACCGTGATGCTGGAGATCCTGCCTCCCGCCGCTCCTCCCACCATCGAGGGCGATGCCATCACCGTTTCCGTTGACCCCTTCAACGACTGGACTCAGGTCATCGTCTACGTCTGGGGCGATGAGGGCGAGTACGCTCCCTGGCCCGGCATCCAGATGTCCGACGCCGACGGCGACGGCTGGTATGAAGTTCAGGTTCCCGCCGGTTACCCCAACATGATCGTCAGCAATGGCGCCGGTTACCAGACCTCCGACATGGAAGTGGACGGCACCGTTGACATTTGGGTCACCATGGGCGCAAACGAAGCCGGTGCTGTCGAAGTCACCACCGACTACATCAACCCCGGTCCCGCTCTGGATATCACCACTCCCGTTCCCGTGCCCGATCCTCTGGAGAAGCTGGCTATGCTGGGCGAAGGCTGCGACGGCCTGACCTGGGAGCCCGCCAACGAGGCCATGTTCATGACCAAGAATGGCGACATCTTCACCAAGGAGCTGGTTGTTACCGCCGGCACCACCATCAAGCTGAAGTTCGCTGGCAACGGCGACTGGAATGCCGGTTACAACTTCGGTTCCGCCGCCCTGGAGCTGGGCAAGGCCGCTGAGATGGTCAATGGCTCCGACGCCCAGGATATGCCCTTCACCGCCACCGAGGACTGCACCCTGAAGATCACCGTGGATACCTCCAAGCTGGCTGAGGGCGGCGCTGCCACCGTTCTGGTGGAGAAGGTCGCCGGTACCACCACCGAGCCCGGTGATGATACCACCGATCCCACCACTGAGCCCACCACCGAGCCCACCACTGCCCCCACTCAGCCTGCCGACAACAAGCCCGCTGAGAAGAAGGACAACACCGCTACCATCCTGATCGTTGTCATCGCCGTTGTGGTCGTTGGCGCCGTGGCTGCCTGCGCTGTCATCCTGAAGAAGAAGTAATTTGATCTTACCCCCAACCCCCGGAACCTCCGTTCCGGGGGTTTCGCATTTCAGAAAGTTGATTCGTGCAGGAAATAATTGTTTCGCGCACGAACCTACCGTTCTGTCATCCTGAGCGAGCGTCAGCGAGTCGAAGGATCTTCGCAAGAAATTGCCCTGAAACATATCGTTAGTGCGTAGATCCTTCGACTCCGCTTCGCTTCGCTCAGGATGACATACATCTTACATTTGCTCCGCTAAACAATCAAAATAAACCAACCCCAGAAATCCCTGTTCCGGGATCATTGATTTCCATGAGCTAAATGCAAAAAATTATCAAAAAAATTTTATAATTTTTGTATATATAACTAGCGCTATCGGAAAAAGTGTGCTATAATGATCGTGCCTATCAAAATAAATTGGAGGAATACAAAATGAAAAAGCTCTTAGCGATTCTGTGCGTCCTCGCAATGCTGTGCATGCTGTGCGTGCCCGCCTTTGCTTACGAGGGCCTGAACAGCCTGGCAATCGTTGGCGCTGGCATCCCCGGCGTTAAGGATTGGGATCCCGCCGATCCTGCGGGCGAGATGGAAGAGGTCGAAGACGGCGTTTTCGTCAAGGAACTCTCCCTGACCGCCGGTACCACCATGACCTTCAAGTTCGCCGGTAATGACGCTTGGGACGATGCCTTCAACTTTGGCTCCGCCGCCATCGAGGTCGGTAAGACTGCCGATCTGACCTGTGGCAGCGGTTCCCAGAACATGACTGTCACCGTCACCAAGGACACCACCCTGAAGTTCACCGTGAACGTCAACCCCATGGCTGAAGGCGGCGCTGCTACCCTGCTGGTTGAGGGCGACGGCATCGGTGAAGCCCCTGTTGTTACCTATGATAGCTACTATGTCGCCGGTCAGGCTGGCCTGGTTGGCCAGGAATGGATCGTGGACGGTGCCAAGATGGACGAAGTTTCCGATGGCATCTACGAGCTGACCTTCACCGACATCCCCGCCGGTGAGTATCAGTTCAAGGTCACCGTCGGTAACTGGGACGTCAGCTACGGCGGCGACGGCCCTGATGGCAACTATCTCATCACCGTTGAGGATACTTCCGATGTGACCGTTATTTTCGATTCTGCCTCCAGCACCATCAGCGTCGAGATGGAAGCCGCTGAGGAAGAGCCCCCTGTGACTGAGCCTGTTGAGACCGAGCCTGTTGAGACCGAGCCCGCCGAGTCCGAGCCCGCTGAGTCCGAGCCCGCTGAGTCCGAGCCCGCTGAGTCCGAGCCCGCTGAGTCCGAGCCCGCCGAGTCCGAGCCCGCCGAGTCCGAGCCCGTCAAGGAAGAGGGCACCAGCCTCGTCTATGCCAAGGTTCCTGCTTCCTGGGGCGGCGCCAACTGCTGGGCCTGGTCCGGTTCCACCAACGCCTTTGATACCTGGCCCGGCGAGGCTATGACCCTGGCCGACAATGGCTGGTACACCATCAACATTCCCGACTGGTGCGACAGCATCATCATCAACTGGGAAGGCGATGCCAACAAGACTCCCGACACTACCATCGATATGAACTCCATCATGTGGATCGTGGTTGCCGAAGACAATACCGCCACCGTCTACTACGAAGAGCCCAGTGCTGATGATTTGACTCCTCCCGCTGAGTCTGAGCCCGCCGAGACCGAGCCCTCCGATCCTGCTGAGGAAGACACCGCTGCTCCCACTGTCACCATTCCCACCCAGTCCCCCGAGCAGTTGGCCAAGCAGGAAGCCGATCGCATTGCCGCCAGAAACAAGACCCTGATTATCCTGGCCATCGTTCTGGTTGTCATCATCATCGTCGCTTGCATCCTGTCCATCCCCAAGAAGCTGGTCTAATTCCCCAATAACCCTACCACCCCCCGGAACATCCGTTCCGGGGGGGTTTTTAGACATACGGCTGTAAATGATTGTTTAGCGCACTAAGATCAAGCTGTCATTGCGAGGAGCGAAGCGACGTGGCAATCTCCCGGTATCATCTACGATAAGGAAAAAGTTCGATGAACGTACAATGTAGAATGGGATTATCCATAGATTTTGGT